>CADBUT010000409.1 GCA_902797925.1 uncultured Spirochaetaceae bacterium | reverse complement strand
GGCGTTAAATCAACGCCATAAAAACGCTTGTAATATTCAGTAATTTCTTTGTCCATGTCGATGTCTGCAAATAGTTCAGGCTGAATCTTTGTTGCAAGCCACTGCAAAACAAGCGGTGTGTCTGATGCAGGCGGAAACCAGCGGTACATGCCGAGCGGAAACTTGTAGACTTTACCGTCCTGCACAGCTTTTACAAGACTCCAGTCTGTGCCGGGAATGGTATTGTTGAGCAAATCTTCCGCAAGGCGCGGGCTGAAATTTGTGATGAAAATCATGTCGGGGTTCCACTGATAGACCTGCTCCATGTTGATTTTCATCTGACCTTTAGCGTCAACCACATTCTTGCCGCCTGGCGTTTCAATCCAGTATTTGCTGAAGAAATGATGACCGGCCGCCGTCATTGCAGAATCAACATAATTGAAAAGAATCATTACATTCGGTTTCTGGTCGTCGGAAAGATTTGCAACCCTGTCTTTTATCTTTTTCTCAACCGCATAGCCGTAATCGATAATCTCTTTTGCGCGTGCTGTCTTAGAATCATCAGCGAAAATCTGGCTCAAAAGGTCAATCCAGTCGGCATAAGTGTCAATGCAGTGCCATTCTTTTCGCGTTGTTGAAAAACCGATTGCAGGAATTCCGGCATTTTCGTAAACCTGGCGCTCTTCGTCATTTCCGGCTGCATAAAACACAACATCGGGCTTTAGCTTGAGAAGCTCTTCAACATTGACCGCGCCGTTCTGCACAAAGCTTGAATCAATTTTGACGACTTCCGGAAAAACTGTGGCAAGATATGAATTCTTTGCAGCCGCCATCGAAGACGGGTGCATGCCTACAAGCTTTTCCGTGCTGCCCATGTACATGCAGTAAACAGAAGCAAGCGGCAGAATTGAGCCGATAACGACGCGGTTTATTTCAGCAGGCACAACAACTTCGCGGCCTGTGTGGTCGATTATTGTTCTTGTTGCAGGTGCTTTCGCTTTTTCAGTTTTTGCACAGCCTGCAAGCATTAATACGGCAGCAAGTACTGAAACTGCCTTGATAATCTTTTTCATAAGAAAAATCTCCTTTTTTTTGGTTATATCTAAAAATATATTGCGTATGATTGCTACGCTTATACGTTGGTCACTGAGCGTAGCCGAAGTGACCAGCACACTTATGCGGTGCTTCGACTACGCTCAGCAACCGCAGTTGCATTTCTTGGTTATTGAGCATTACGAACCACAACAAACGTTTGCATTTTTTAGACTTCCAGTTATGCAAGCGCTATTTGCCGCTTGCAGCCCTAGACGGGTTATAAATTGCTTTCAAATCATCTTTTGTAAGCTCTACGCCGTAGAACTTCTTGAAATACGAGATGATTTCCTTATCCATGTCGATGTCTGCAAAAAGTTCAGGCTGCATCTGCTTGGCGAACCACTGCAATGCAAGCGGCGTATCTGAGCTAGGCGGTGCCCAGCGGTACATGCCGAGCGGGTTTTTGTACACCTGCTTTTTCTGAATTGCCTTAATCGAAGACCAGTCGTAGCCGCCGATTGCATTTGTGTACAAATCTTCCGGCAAGGCTGGCGTAAAATTCGTCAAGAAAATCATGTCAGGGTTCCAATTGTAGATTTGCTCCATGTTCAGCGAGTTGCTGCCTTTCAGCTCATAAGAAGCATTGCGGCCGCCGCAAGTTTCGCACCAATACTGGTTGAACATGTTGCCGCCATAAGTTGTGATTGAGTTTTCTTCGCAGGCATAAAGATAAAGGCAAACAGGACGCTGCTCATCAGTCAGCTTTGACGTGCGTTCCTTGACCATCTTTTCAACATTTCTGCCGTACTCGATGATTTCTTTTGAGCGGCCTGTATCGCCGAAGATTTCGCCGAGCAGCGTAATCCAAGAAGCATAAGTTTCAATCGTATTGTAACCGGCGATTGTCGTTGAAAAGCCCACGCAAGGAATTCCGGCTGTATCGAACATTTCTTTTTCAGCCGTGTTCGAAGCGTTGTAGAGAATCAAGTCAGGCTTCAGCTCAAGAAGCTGCTCGATATTCACCACGTTGTTCTTTACAAAGCTCGAATCAATGTCGTTGATTTCGGGGTAAAACTTTGCAAGATACGAGTTTTTTCCGGCTGCCTTTGAAGACGGGTGCATTCCGACAAGCTTGTACGGACCGCCAAGATAAAGGCAGTAAACCGAAGGAAGCGGCAACAGCGACGAAATTACGACACGTTCCGGGTTTGCCGGAATTGTAACGGTGCTGCCAGTGTGGTCAACGACAGTTTTCGTTGCCTGAACCGAAGCAGGCTGCTCTTTTTTGGCACAGCCTGAAAAACACAAAACAAGCGCAGCAATCAATGCTGCGGCTATTGCTATTTTTTTCATAAAATCTCCTTAACGAAAGTTTCAAATTCCTTAGATAAGAATAATTTTGTTTTATCCCAGCAGATTTTGCTTGAAACTGCCGTATGCGGAAGACCGAAAAACTTAACGCCTTTCGCTTTTGTTTCCGCGGTCAAAAGCTGTTCAACAAGCGGGTCTGCAATAATTTTGTCAGCCTTGCCGCTGTTCAAAAACTTGCGCAATTCAAGCTCGTTCTTAAAAACAAGGTCGCCTTCGCGCTTAATCTGGCGCACGCCGTCAAAAATGCTTGCCACGCGCACAGCAATCTTTTTTCCGCTGCGGCGGCTCAATTCTTCAATGTATTCGCGGATTGAATTTGAAATAATCTGGTCACCGGCGATAAGCAGCTTTTCGCAACCGTCAGAAGCTTCAAGCGCGTAAGTCTTATCCGGCTTGCATTCACCGCTTTCAAGAAATTCTGCAACACGGCGCAGCACAATCTTACCGTCGCCAACAGGCGTTCCACATATAAACGGAATTTCATAAGCGTCTTTCATATATTGCGCCGCCTCAAAGCCGCTTTCTGACACAACAAGATTCAGCGCAGCTTCGTCAGCATCTGCAATATTTTCAAGCTTGTTTTCCATGCCGAAGCTGTTGAGCACCTTGATTCCGGCTGACTCAAAAAGCGAAATGAACAGCTTTACGTTGTCGGTATTG
>CADBUT010000408.1 GCA_902797925.1 uncultured Spirochaetaceae bacterium | reverse complement strand
TTTTTCTCCTATGCGCCTCAAGTAGTGGGTGTCAGCAGAACAACTAGCTATACCACAGCGGGCTTAACTTGAAGCTCCGCTGCGGTCATGCGCCGGGTTTGGTTATTTCTTTTTAGCTGAAGTTGCTTTTTTGTACTCTTCAGTATTGCGCTGATAAAGTTCCTTTAATTTGGCTATGCGGTTGTCATCGAGCGGGTGCGTTGAAAGCCATTCCGGCATAGAGTTTCCGCCGCCGCTGAGCGATTTAAGCTTCTGCAACATTGAAATTCCGCCGTCAGGGTTATAGCCTGCGCGTGCTGCATACAAGCTGCCGAGATTGTCAGCTTCATATTCGTTTTGCCGTGAATAAGGAAGGATAATGCCGTATTCTGAACCAAGACCATAGGCTACAGAAAAAAGCGCTGCGCTTGTATCTGATTTCATTGCACCCTGCGCAAGCGAACCTACAGCCGAAATTACAGCCTGCTGGCTCATGCGCTGTGCGCCGTGCCTTGCAGTAACGTGGCCAAGCTCGTGGCCCACAACATAAGCAAGCTCTTCGTCAGAAGCAATTGCCATAAGACCAGAATAAACCGCTATTTTTCCGCCCGGAACGGCAAAAGCATTTACCTGCTCGTCTTCAATAACGTGATACTCCCACTGCGTTCCTTCAGGCGCATCTTTGCCCACAGCCTGAATAAGTCGCTTTGCAACTTCATCAAGACGTTTATTGTAGGTGACATTCGTAGAAAGCTTGCTTTCTTTCAGAATTTCATTATAAGACTCTGTGCCGAGCTGCTGCTCTTCTTCGAGAGACATCAAAATAAGCGCATTCTTGCCGGTGCTTTCAACCTTGCTATAAGCACAGCAAAAAAATGGTACTGCAATCAACAAAGCAATTATTACAGCTAATCTTTTCATAGGAAAATCCTCCATGTCTTTTCTACTGAAACGGCAACAGCCGATTTTTAGAAACTTCGACTATGCCGTTGATTTAGTTATTTTATGAAAAATGATATATGAATGCAGAAAGTTACAAAAGGCGAGATTTTTGTTAATAGCCGAATTTGCCTTCGAGAGATTCGTCGTTTTTTACCCAGTCTGAAACAGAAATAACGCGGAAATGGTCTTTGTCGTCTCTGATGTAGACTGTTTCTATGCCGGCGTTTATTATGGTGCGCTTGCACATTGAGCAGCTTGAAGCGTTTTTTATATAAGAACCGTCTTCCATTTCAAGACCTGTCAAATAAAGCGAAGAGCCAATCATTTTATCGCGGCTTGCGCTTATTATGGCGTTTACTTCAGCATGAACTGAACGGCAAAGCTCGTATCTTTCTCCGCGCGGAATCTGCATTTTCTGCCTTATACATTCGCCGATGTCAGAGCAGTTTTTTCTGCCGCGTGGTGCACCGACATAACCGGTGGAAATAACTTCGTCGTTTTTGACGATAACCGCGCCATAGCGGCGTCTTAAACATGTGCTTCTCTGCGAAACGATTTCTGCCAAATCAAGATAATAATTGTGTTTGTCGCGTCTTTCCATAATATTCCTGCAATATGTTAAAGTTTTCAGCTAAAAGAGAGCCTTGCCTATAAAACAGAATGTAGGTATTTCACCGGCTTCGTCAATACAGCCGTCAACGTCGTCATTAAAGAAAGAGAAGCCGCCTAATATTACTGAAGAATCTGAAAAGATGGATTTTGGTTTGCGCAAAATCAGCAGCTCGGCAGAAGATAAAGCCGTATCCCATTTAATTTTATTGAACGAGGCGCGGATTTCATCGTCTGAAATTTCAAAGTCGTTTCCAACTTCTATGCTGACATAGGCAACAGGAGGAAGTTCTTCCGTTGAGAAGGGAAGCATCTGTTTATAGATTTTCTCAGAAATTTCTTCTGCATTCATATAAACAGTTTAGTAGCATAACCGCTAAAAATCAAGTTCAGTTAAGTGTAACGAGCTTCTCAACTTAAGTTGATATTAGCGGTTAAAAGCGCCGGTAACATGCAATGCAGAATCTGCAAAGCATGTTGCTGACCTCTATATTATTTTCGGTAAGACAAGCGAATTTTCTGATTTTCTTGTTACGAATTTCTTTAAATTCTGTCAAATGAAGCTATGTCAGCTTCGTAGTCTACACCGGCAATGTCAAAACCGCTTGTAGCAAGGAAGTCGTGCCTGTAGCCTGCAAGGTCTGTAAGCTGCGCGCTGTTCTCGCTTGTTACAGTCGGCATAATGCGGCTTACTTCAGCCTGAACTTCTGGGTTCATCTCAAGGTCGTCAATTCTGATGCGGTTTTCTTCGTCAACAGGAACTGGCGTCTTTGAGCGGTCTTCGCTGATGTAAAGACGTTCTGCAAAAAGGCGGTTAATCTGTTCAATGCAACCTTCGTGTGTTCCGCGGGCCTTCATCACCTTGAAAAGCACAGAAAGATAAAGCGGAATAATTGGAATTACTGCGCTTGCGCGTGTAACAAGGCCTTTGTTTACAGAAACATAAGCGTGGCCGCCGAATGAAGCCATTTTTGCGTCAAGTTCGTGCGCGGTCTTTTCAAGATGTTCCTTTGCCTTGCCGATTGTGCCGCTTCTATAAATTGCGTGCGAAACTTCCGGCCCGATGTATGAATAGGCAATAGTCATGCAGCCGTCTGCAAGAAGATTTTCCTTTGAAAGCTTGTCAATCCAAAGCGCCCAGTCTTCGCCGCCCATAACTTTCTGCGTATTCGCAATTTCTTCGTCTGTTGCAGGTTCAGCTGAAATTTCTTTGAGTTCGCCTGTAAAAGGGTCAATCGTCATGCCTGAGAAAACCTTGCCCGTCGGCTTGAGCACAGACTTGTACATAACGCCTGTATCAGGATCTACGCGCACAGGGCTTGCAAGGCTGTAAACCACAAGGTCAAACTTGATATTCTGAGCTTTAGCTTCGTCAACAACCTGCTGCTTTATTTCATGAGAGAATGCATCGCCGTCAATTGTAACAGACTTGATATTCTCTTTTTTGGCAGCTGCATCAAAAGCAAGGTTGTTGTACCAGCCCGGTGTTCCCCATTTTGTTGCACTTCCTGCTTTTTCAAAAGAAACGCCGATTGTAGATGCACCGTAGCCGAAAGCAGCTGTAATGCGGCTTGCAAGGCCGTAGCCGTTTGAACAGCCGAGCACAAGCACATTTTTCGGGGCAGCCTTGCTGTCTTTTGATACGCTCTTTCCGGCTTTTGCTCTTTCAGCAGCCTGAGCCTTCACAAATGCAATCTGATCTTCTACAGCCTTTTTGCAGCCTGCCGGATGTGCATTCAAGCAAATATTGCTTCTAACCATTGGTTTGATAATCATTTTGTTCTCCTGTGCTCATTTATCAGCGTTGCCCACAAGGCACATCCATGTGGCTTCTGCAGCAACTTCGTCGCCTACATAAGCTACACCCTGCTGCTTAATCATATGAGGTGAAACACGCAAGTTCTGCACTTCAAGACGGACTTTGTCGCCTGGGCGCACCTGATGGCGGAACTTTACTTTATCAACTGTAGCGAGAAAGAAAAGCGAACCGTCTTCAAATACATGCTGTGCGCTCATACCTGCACCGCCAGCCTGAGCCATTGTTTCAACTAAAATAACGCCTGGAACAACTGGATATTCCGGAAAGTGGCCTTTAAAGAAAAACTCTTTATCGGTAAAAGTACGCTCTGCAACAACTTTGTCTTTATCAGCACTTATAATGCGGTCAACAAATTTGAACGGGTCTCTATGCGGAAGCAAAGACTCAATATCATCTGTCAAAAAATCGCTCATATCTGTTCCTTATGCTTTGTATTTCTTGAAAATAACTACGCCGTTATGGCCGCCAAAACCGAGCGAGCCGGAAGCAGCGCAGTTAATCTCGCCTTTTACGCCGACATTCGGAACATAATCCAAATCGCAGCCATGCTCCAAATCAGGTTCGTCAAGGTTGATTGTTGGCGGGAAGAAGCCGTCCTGAATTGCCTTAACACAAACAGCAGCTTCAATTGCGCCGGCTGCACCAAGACAGTGACCTGTCATGCTCTTTGTAGAAGAAATCTTCATTTTATAAGCATGTTCACCGAAAGACTTCTTTATCATTTCTGTTTCAGAAGGATCGTTAATCGGTGTTGAAGTTCCGTGTGCGTTGTAATAATCAACTTCTTCCGGCTTGATATTTGCGTCTTTGAGTGCCTTTACAATAGCAGCAGCACCGCCTGAACCGTCCGGATTCGGGCTTGTAATGTGATAGGCATCACTTGAAGCGCCGTAGCCGGCAAATTCAGCATAGATTCTAGCACCACGTGCTTTAGCATGTTCTTCTTCTTCAAGAATAAGAACAGCAGAGCCTTCGCCCATTACAAAGCCTTCGCGGTTTTTGTCAAACGGACGGCTTGCCTTTTCAGGATTGTCGTTATAAGAAGAAGCCAAAGTTTTGAGCACGCTGAAAGCTGAAATACCGTAACCTGTAACTGTAGCTTCAGCACCGCCAGCAAGACAAACATCAATTCTGCCGGAACGAATCTGGTCAAGAGCAGTTCCAAGAGCGTCTGTACCAGAAGCACATGCTGTTGCAAGAGACATAGACGGGCCTCTGATGTTGAAAAGCATACTTACATTGCCCGGCGCTTCATTCGGAATGAGCATAGGAATTGAAAGCGGCGGAACACGGTTTGGAGCAACCTGGAAGTATTTTCCCATTGAAGATTCAAGAATTTCAAAACCGCCGATACCTACGCCGAGAATAACGCCTGTGCGGTCGCCAAGCTCGCCATCCATATCTTCTTTTGAAAGACCTGCGTCCTGCATAGCCATTGCTGAAGCAGCGGCTGCAAACTTTGTAAAGCGTGCCATTTTTCTAACATCTTTACGGTCAATCCATTTTGTTTCGTCAAAATCTTTTACTTCGCCTGCAATCTGAACGCTATAGCCAGTTGCGTCAAAACCTGTAATCTTTGCGATTCCGCTTTTGCCGGCACACAGAGAAGCCCATGTTTCGTCAATAGAATTGCCAACAGGTGTAACTGCACCTAAACCAGTAACAACAACTTTTCTCATTTTAAGCCCCCATTCCGCCGTCTACGCCTAAAACCTGCGCAGTAATATATGTTGATAAATCTGAACCTAAGAAAACAGCCGCATTTGCAACGTCCAAAGGTTTTCCGCTTCTCTTTAATGGAATTGTATCAAGCCAGCCTTTGCGTGCTTCTTCTGAAATTGCGTCTGTCATGTCTGTTTCAATAAAGCCCGGCGCAATTGCGTTTACTCTTACACCGCGGCCGCCAACTTCTTTCGCAAGGCTTTTTGTGTAGCCGATAAGACCGGCCTTGCTTGCGGCATAATTCACCTGACCGCCCTGACCGTGAAGACCGACGATGCTAGACATATTGATGATTGAACCGGCGCGCTTGCGTATCATGTCGCCGGAAATAATCTGGCAAGTTATGAACACAGCAGTAAGGTTTACGGCAATAACGTCATCCCAGTCCTGCTTTTTCATGCGGAACGAAAGGCCGTCGCGTGTAATTCCTGCATTGTTTACGAGAATATCGAAAGAACCGGCTTCTGCAAGCGCAGCCTTCACTGTTGCCGTAAGAGCGTCTGCATCTGCACAGTTTGCATAAATCTCGTGAAAGGCTGAGCCCTTCTCTGCTGCAAATGCTTCAAGCTCTGCCTTTGCCTGTGACGGCTTTGTGCACAAGCCCCAGACTTCGCAACCTTCTTCCAAGTAGCGGCGGGCAATTTCTTTGCCCAAACCACGGGAAGAACCTGTAATTAAAGCTTTTTTGTTCTGTAAAAGGCCCATAACCCTCTCCTATTTGTTTTCAATAAAATCTTCCCACTGAAAAGCCGGAATTGTTTCCATATTACCGCTGTCGCGCCAAAGTCCGTTCAAGACTTTTCCAGGCCCAACTTCCAAAAATTTGAATTCATCTGAA
>CADBUT010000407.1 GCA_902797925.1 uncultured Spirochaetaceae bacterium | reverse complement strand
TGGGGCGGCAAATTTGCCCGCGGCAAAGGCGTGTTCCACGAAGATTCAGCTTCTCTTGAAGTTACAAAATGCTTGCGCGGTTTTGCAGCTCTCGGCGTAATTCTGCACCACATATCGCAGGAACGCGCTTTTCAGATGCTCGGCAAGTCTTACGGCAAGGGCGCGCTCGGTATTTTTGTCAATGCAGGCTTTTTCTTTGTGGCAATCTTCTTTTTTTGTTCGGGCTTCGGCCTTATAAAGAGCCTTGAAACAAAAGATAATTATCTTGAAGGTTTTTTGAAAAAACGCGTGCTAAAGGCAATCCTCATTCCGTTTTATGTAAACGCTATATTGTTCGGGCTTTTCCGCTTTGCTTCTGGCGAAAAGCTGCCGCTTCCCCAGTGGATTGCAGGCCTTTTGGGCTTGACGCTGCTCAATTATTACGCGTGGTATCCTGTGGTGCTTACGCTTTTGTACATTGCGTTTTATTTTATCTTCAAGCATATAAAAAACCGAAAAGTCTGCTTTGCGCTGATGTTCACCGTGATTTTCTTGCAGGGCGTGTTCTTCTGCTTTAACGGGCATTTTGCCTGGTGGGCTGGTGAGCCGAACTGGTGGGTTGTTCCAGGCGCACTTCAAAACGCTGCCTGGTGGAAGCAGCCGAGCGTAATCTGGTTTTTCGGCGAATGGTGGGTTAATTCTTCGATTGCGTTCTTTATCGGTATGATTTTTGCTGCCAACGAAGAGAAAATCCGCAACTGGTTCAAGAAGCTTTACTGGCTTAAGCTTGTGTGCTGCATTGCGCTGTTCGTCGCTTTCCACATGCTTTCGGGCTTCCTTCAGGGAAAATTCGGCTACTGGACTGAATGGGCAGGTAACGGGCCGGGCATCTTGAATAAGTTTATCTGCTATTTGGGGCAGCTGCCGCAAGTCACAATGTTCGTCATCACGCTTTTTGCCGTAATGCTCGTTTACCATGCAGAAAATCCTGTTTTGCGCTTTTTTGGCGGCATTTCGTATGAAACTTATATGATGAACCTTGCTGCAATAACAGTTTTCCGTTTTTTGATTTATAACGGCAGGAGCCCGCTTTATAAAGCCGGAAACTACAACCTTGCGGTTTATGCCGTCTGCGTTCTTGCTGCATCAATTGTGCTCGGTCTGCTTTTCAAGCTGCTGAACAAGCTCGTATACAAGCTTTTTAAGCTTTAACCTAGCCGGTCGCTGAGCGATGGTTGGTGAGCGAAGCCGAACCAAGCCAAAGCGACCGAAGATGAAATCAGACTAGACCCGATAATCTGTTGCTGATAGAATAAAAGCGTTATTTCGGGTGGAAATATGCTTTTAGATGAACTGAACGAGGAACAGAAACAAGCCGTAACAGAAACCGAAGGCTTTGTGCGCGTAATCGCCGGTGCAGGTTCGGGCAAGACGCGCGCATTGACGCACCGTTTTGCCTATCTTGTAAACGAAGTCGGCATCATGCCGTCACACATTCTCTGCGTCACCTTCACCAACAAAGCCGCAAATGAAATGCGCTCGCGCATCCGTAAGCTGACCGGCGACAACGATACAGGCTATATTTCCACTTTTCACGGCTTTTGCGTAAGCGTGCTGCAGGAAGACTCAAACGCCGTGCAGTACCCCAAAAGCTTTCTCGTGCTCGATAATTCAGACATAGACGCGATGCTTCAGATTATCTATGAAGAGCGCGGTCTTACGCTGCGGCAGATGACCTTCTCAAATGCACGCGACATGATAGAAATCCGCAAGATTTTTGAGAACCCCGATTATTACAACGACATGATCCGCATGAGCCTCGACGAGATTTATCAGAAATATCTTGAGGCGAAAACGCCAAAAGACATAATCTTTTACGGATATCTTTATCAGGAAAAGAAATGCTTCGGGCTTGACTATAACGACCTTTTGAAATTCGTCATGTACATTTTTGAGGAAAACCCCGAAATAAAGCTCAAGTGGCAGGAACGGCTTGAATACATAATGATTGACGAATTTCAGGACATCGACCTGATTCAGTATCAGCTTATGGAGATTTTATGCGGCTACCACAAGAACCTTTTTATTGTGGGCGACCCGGACCAGACAATCTACACTTGGCGCGGCGCAAACGTGAAGTATCTAATGGATTTTGACAAGACGCACGAAAACACCAAGACCATAATGATGATGAAAAACTACCGCTCCGTGCCGTGCATCATCAACGCGGC
>CADBUT010000406.1 GCA_902797925.1 uncultured Spirochaetaceae bacterium | reverse complement strand
GCAAAAATCAATGCGTGTTCCGCACCGTGCGGCTTTGCAAGCAGCGTTTCGTACAAATCGCGGATATAAGAAATTTCCTGCTTTGAAATGCTTGTGCCCGACTTTTCGGCAAGGCTCTTGAACTGAGCAATCTGCGTTAGGTCAGCAGCAAAGCTCTTCCAAAGTTTCTTTTCATCAACAGAGGCATCGATAAGCGATTTTGCAAAAAGCTGAGACGCGCCGTAATTTCCGCGGACAAACTCGACAAGCTTTGCAAAATAAGCCAAGCCAGAGTCTTCGGCCTTCTTCAAGACTTCCGCAAGCTTTGGCGGCTTAATCTTTGACTGCTGCAGCACAACCGACGGAGAGCAGACATACTTGAAGCTTTCAAACAATTCCTTAGAAGCAAAATCGCTCAAAGCTTTGTAAAGGTCTTTTAAGAAAATCTCTTGAAGCGCAATCTCAATGTCTTCAACGCCTCTGCCGCCAAGAGTTTCGTACAAAATGCGGTATTTGCCGGTTTCGTCGTCTTCAACCTGGCTGAAATCCATCAAAACTTGCGATTCAAAACCGTTAAGGCTTAGGAACAAGCCTTTTTCGTGAATCTCTTTGCATGTACGGATGTACCACAAATTGCTTCGCTGTTCGCGGAAAATACAGTACATTCCGTCTGAAGTTGAAAGGCGAAGCGCATTGCCGATTGAGCAAGTTCTCTGCTCCACAGACTCTTCGCCGGTCTTTACGGCATAGCGGCAAGACTCTTTTATCCAGCCGACAGCCTGCTGATAAACGTTGTTATAGAAAACAACCGCTTTTTCGTTGCCGAAAGCATTTGAATAAGCGAATACATTTTCGTTTACATGCCCATTATCCCAGACATCATAAAAATAGAAATTGTCAACTTCGGCGAAAAGATAGCGCTTTTTCATCAATGGGAAAATTTCGCGGTTGTGGCGGTCTATCAAATCATAATCGGGCGTTTCATTCCAATATGCCTTCTGATATTCCATGCCGTACTTTTCGGTGAAGCCTTCAATCTGACCGTGGCCGAACATTGGCAAGCCAGGCATTGTTACCATGAGCGTGCAGACACCGAAATATTTGTCGCCTTTGCCGAACTGTGCAACCGCCGTCTCTTCGTCCGGGTTGTTCATAAAGTTGACAAAGCGGCGCAGAACTTGCGGGTCAAATTCAAGCGTGTTCTTGACCGTCTGGCGGTATTTGTAGTTCTCTTCTTTTTTGAGCATGTTCATGAACGCGCTGTTGTAGACGCGGTGCATACCGAGCGTGCGTACGAAATAGCCTTCCATCATCCAGAAAGCTTCGGCAAGAGGCAGAGTATCCGGAATTTCTTTTGCACAGCGGTCAACTACTTCGCGCCAGAACTCATTCGGAATGCGCGCTTCAAATTCATCGCGGCTCAACGCCGATTCAGAGCGTGTCGCAATGTCGCCGCCTGCACCCGGTTCAGGGTACCAAAGGCGCTTTATGTGCTTTTTGGCGAGAACCATTGCCGCGTCAAAGCGGATAATCGGGAAATTTCTTGCAACATGCAAGATTTCCTGAATTACAGCTTCCCGCGCTTCCGGGTTCAAAAAGTCAATCTGCGCCGTATCATTCCACGGCATTCCAGTACCGTCGTTTCCGTGATAGATGTAGCGCACGTCGCCTGTATAATTGTCCACGCGCTTGAACACAACCGCGCAGTCTGATTTCTGGTAATAGTGGTCTTCAAGATAAATGCCCACGCGGCCGTCATGTGAAAGATTCTCGCCGTTGAACGTATAAGTCGGGAACGGACAGTCGCGCCGCTGAATGAACAAATCAGGCCGCTCAACAACCCATTTTGCGTCCATGCCTGTGTGGTTCGGCACCATGTCAGAAGCAAGGCGGATTCCGCGCTGCCAGCATCGGCGGCGCAGATTGTCAAGCGCGTCCCAGCCGCCAAGATTGCCTGCAATATTATATTCTTCAAGACTGTATGCGCTCGCGGCGGCTTCTGGGTTGCCGTTAATCTGCTTGATGCGCTGGCTTGCGTGCGAACGTTCCCATAAGCCGATAAGCCACAAGCCTGTAAAGCCGCGCTGTGCAAGCAAATCAAGCTCTTCATCAGGAATCTGGTCGAGGCGGCTTATGTCGCGCTGATATTTGCTGCTGAGCTGGTCAAGCCAGACAAGCACGGTTTTTGCCATAAGCACAACGCGCGGCATCCAGTCGCGGTCAGGGCTGTAACGCTCGTATTCATTTGTCAGATAATCATAATTGTATGCGTCCATCGGTGGCAGGTCGCCGCCGCCGAAGCCGTGCCAAGCCGGTTTTTCCTCTTCCGAAATCATATCGATTCCGGCAAGAAGCCGCTTAAGCCAGTCGCCGAGCAATTCTGCCCAATAAGTGCGGATATAATCGAGCTGGCCTTTCAAGCTTTTCGGGCTGAAAACGACAGGCTCTTTGAGCATTGTAATCAGGTCGTTATTTTTCGGGCCGAATTTCGGCTGACCGGCGAAGTATTCCTTTATTTTAAGCCAGAGCTTTTCATAAAGCGGGTTCTGCGCCAGGTTCTTGTCGCTGAACAGCATGAGGAAAGGCTCAAACGCCGGGTTCTCGTTCGCAAGGCGCAGAAGAATCATCTCTTCAAGCGTGGTTATGCGGTTGTTTATGCCGGTCGCAGGGTTGATGCTTTCAAGGTATGTTTCTGCAAAAACCACGTTGTTGTACACGTCATTCGGCGGAAATTCACCTGTAAAATCGAGAAGCAGCTCGTCGATGTTTTCTTTGCCGAATTCGTCGTCGCAAATTTTCAGCAAATTCACAAACGCCTGCGGATTTACTTCCCTGCGGTAAAGGAAACACACATAATGAAAAATCTCGTCGATGAGGCCCATCGCGTTGAGCTGGCCAGCTTTTATCATTTGTTCAGGGTGAAGAACCGGGTCAATCGTGTCGTTGATTTTCTTGGCGAACAGACGGACGTTCTTAAGATTTGCAAGAATCACGTTGCCAGTTGTCGCGAAAAGTGTGCCGTCAAACTGACAGCGGTCGCGCATTTCTCTTGAAACATGAAACTCAAACCACGGGTATTCTGAAAGCCGAAGTTCTTCTTCAGCGGAAAAAATCGTATCAAATTTATCAGCGTTCATATCTGCTCCAAAAATCAAAATCTAAGAAAGTTCGGCTGTTTATCGATGAGCCGCAACTATTTCCTTTATGGCATTAATCAAAGCCTTATCTTTTGCAAGCTGTGCAACAGGTTTCGGAATTCTGTAAGTCCAGTTGAAGTCTGTAACACTGCCCGGAATGTTTATCCGCTCGTTTTCGGGGTTTTCGTCGTAATAAGACGGCGAAAGATGCAGCAAATCTTGCAGCGGATGAATGCAGAACGCGCTTTTTGCGCTTGCAATCGTCTTAAGCACAAATGCCGCCGTATGCTCGTCAAAGCCGTCGGGCGTAATTCCCTTTTCAGCCGGAAAATCGCGCATAAAGTCTTTGCCCGCATT
>CADBUT010000405.1 GCA_902797925.1 uncultured Spirochaetaceae bacterium | reverse complement strand
TGGATTGAGCGCGAAGACTTCAAGAATTTCAAGATTTATCTGCAAAAAGAGCTGCGCAACAAGCCTTATATTTTAAGCGAAAAAGAAGAGCGGCTCATGGTTTTGCACACAGAGCCAGATGACACCGCGCATAAAGCTTTTTCTATGCTTACAAACGTTGACCTTGACTACGGCAGCATCAACGGCGAGCCGCTCACGCAGACAACCTGGTCAACATTCATGGAAAGTTCAGACCGCAACATCAGAAAAGACGCCTACACGCAGTTCTACAACACTTTTGACAAGCACAAGAACACGCTTGCCGCATTATATGCCGGAAGCGTCAATGTTGACGTGTGCAGGGCAAAATCACGCGGTTTCAAAAGCTCTATCGAAATGGCGCTTTTCCCAGATAAAGTTCCGCTTTCGGTTTACGAAAACCTTGTGGCTACAGTGCGCGCAAACTTTAAGCCGCTGCACCGCTATTATCAGATTCGCCGCAAAGTGCTCAAGCTTGATTCACCTGAAAGCTTGCGCCACTACGATGTTTATGTGCCGCTCGTGCCGGACGTAAAAAAGGTTACGCCTTTTGACGATGCTGTAGAAATCTTGCGCGATGCTTTGTCGCCGCTCGGAACGGAATACACCGATACGCTCTGCACAGGCTTGAAAAGCGGCTGGGTTGACCGCTACGAAAACCAGGGCAAGCGTTCAGGCGCATTTTCTGCCGGCGCGTACACAGGCTACCCATACATTTTGACTAACTATAAAGAAGACGTGCTCCGCGACGTGTTTACGCTCGCGCATGAAGGCGGGCACTCAATGCATTCGCTTTATTCTGCAAAGTCAAACCCGTTCCTTCAGTATAACTACACGATTTTTGAAGCCGAAGTTGCATCAACATTTAATGAAGAACTTCTTTTCAGATATTACTTAAAAAACGAAAAAGAGCCGAAAATAAAAGCATATCTTATTTCGACACGCGCGGCAGACATTCTCGCTACGCTCTACAGACAGACAATGTTTGCAGAATTCGAGAAAAAGACGCACGAGCTTGTTGAAGGCGGCACACCTCTTTCTGTTGACGTGCTCAGAAGCGAATACCGCAAGCTGCTTGTCGATTACTTCGGACCGGAGATGGTCTTTGAAGACACAAGCGACCTTGAAGGGCTTCGCATTCCGCATTTTTATAATGCATTCTATGTTTATAAATATGCAACCGGAATTTCTGCTGCGCTCGCGCTGGCAGAAAAAGTTGTCAACGGAGGAAAGACCGAAAAGGAGAATTACTTCAAATTCCTTTGTTCGGGCGGTTCGCGCTACCCGATAGAATCTTTGAAGATTGCAGGTGTTGATATGGCAAGTCAGACGCCTGTTCAGTCTGCAATAGATGTATTTGCCCGTCTTGTAGACGAGCTTGAAGCGCTAGTTTAACGCTTTGCAGGAAACTGCAACATTCCTAAAGCAATAATAAATTCTTGTTATTATTGCTTTTCTGAAAGAATATAGTATACTTAGATTATGTCAGATTCAGAAGTTTTTTTGAAACATCCTAAAACTGATGCGCATAACCATCTGAACTTGGGAATGCGCTATGCTTCTTATGCACCGTGGGCTCATTTTTATATTCCGAATTTTCCGCGGGTTATGAATGGTCTTGATGAAATGCACGAAGTCATTTCTACTTTTACGCGCCCGCGCTGCTCTACAGCCGAAGACGTAAGGGATTTAATCTGCCTTTCAGTTGAAGATGCAATCGCTGATTCAGTTACAGTGCTTGAAGGCAGCATAGACTTGCAGTTTGTCGGCCACTATCACGAAGACTATGATGCATTTCTTGGGATGATTTCTGATGTTGTTTCTAAGTACAAAGACAAGATTACGTTCCGCCCTGAACTTGGAATTGGAAAAACTTTTGATGACGAAAAAGTGCAGAAATGGGTGCCAATCTTGATGAAGAGCGGCGTTTTCAAGAGCGTAGACTTATACGGGCCGGAAACTTTTGACGGCATAGAAAGGTTCAAGCCGCTTTATGAGCTTGCAGGCAAATGCGGCTTAAAGCGTAAGGCGCATGTCGGCGAATTTTCTGACGCGGCTTCTGTAAAAGGCTTTATTGAAGAATTCTCTCTTGAAGAAGTTCAGCACGGCATCGGCGCGGCAAAAGACGACAAGGTGCTTCAGTTCTTAGCAGACAAAAAAATAAGGTGCAATGTAACGCCGACGAGTAACGTGCTTCTTTCTGCGGTTAAGCGCATGGAAGACCACCCAATCAAAAAGATGTTCGAAGCAGGTGTGCGCCTTTCAATCGGCACAGACGATTTGCTGTTCTTCAACCGCTCAGTCAGCGAACAGTGCGCAGACCTTGTAGATGCAGGTGTGCTGACGCAGGAACAAATCTTTAAGATTTTGGACGACTTTGAACGCTAGAGTTCAACATAATTTCCGTATAGACTATAAAAAGGCTGCCTGAAAACAGACAGCCTTTTCTTTTTAATAATCCGGTTTAATATTTCAAGCTTTCAGCTCTTGCAGAATTGAGACGACGGCGGCTTTTTGCGGCTCGATTGTCTTTTCCGGTTCTA
>CADBUT010000404.1 GCA_902797925.1 uncultured Spirochaetaceae bacterium | reverse complement strand
TTTTATCGGCGACCGGGCAAATGTGCGCCGCGAAGCTGTGCTTTTTGCAATCAGCAAACTGATTGAGAAGCTGTAAGCAGAAAGCGCATTCAATTTTATCTGAATGTAATTCTGAAAATACAGCATTTGTCGCCGCTAAGGATTGTCTTTTTGGTTTCAACGCTGACATTTCCCTTGCCGAGCAATGATTCCCATACATATAAAAGATTCTGTCTTGAACATTCGCATTGAAGAGGTGTTTCTATATACTTTTTGTTTACAAGCTCACATAGACAGTGCGGAAAGATTACATCGTAGCATTTGTCTGAAGGCAGGCCGTCTTCTTCAACCGGCTCATAGATAACATCTGGAGCGAGCGTTTCAAGGGCTATACGGATACAGGCTGCAATGTCGCCTTTAGATTCAGTCCATGCATTTTTATAAACCTGCATTATGCCAGCCTCGGCGCAAGCTTTTCCGCAATGCTGCATAAGTTTTTGGCGCTCAGGAGATACCAGTGCTTCAAGATAGTTTGAAAAACCGTTGAACCAAGATTCAAGAAACTCCACAGAATATCCCCCTTTTAGGTATATCAGCTATAGTACACTGAAAATGGCTTTTCTTCAATTAAATGAATGTAACAAATCAGTTTTCGTCTTTTGTTTTAAGCACAGCCAGGAACGCACTTTGCGGAAGCTCAACTTCGCCAATCATCTTCATGCGCTTTTTACCCTCTTTCTGCTTTTCAAGCAGCTTGCGCTTTCTGGTAACGTCGCCGCCGTAGCATTTTGCAAGCACGTCTTTTCGCACAGGGTTTACGGTCTCGCGCGCTATAATCTGGCTGCCGATTGCGCCCTGAATGGCAATCTTGAACTGGTGGCGGCTTATTTCATCCTTGAGCATTTCACAGACATGCCTTGCGCGGTCATATGCGTTACCTTTGAATGAAAGCTGCGAAAGCGCGTCAACAGGCTTGCCGTTCAGCAGAATATCAATCTTTACAAGCTCAGTCGGCCTGTAGCCGATAATGTCATAATCGAACGAAGCATAGCCGCGGCTGTAGCTTTTCAGCCTGTCGTAAAAGTCAAACAGCACTTCTGCAAGCGGCATTTCGTAAGTAAGCTCAACACGCTTTGTATCAAGATACTGCATGTTAGTCTGAGTGCCGCGCTTTTCGGTGCAGAGCGCGATTATGCTGCCAAGATAAGTCGCCGGAGAAATAATCGAAGCTTTGATAAAAGGCTCTTTTGCTTCTGCAATGCGGCTCTGCTCAGGGTAATCGGCCGGATTGTCTACAAAAAGCTCTTCGCCGTTTGAAAGCGTCACGCTGTAACGCACAGACGGCGCTGTAAAGATTACAGCCTGATCGAAGTCGCGCTCAAGGCGTTCCTGCACTACTTCAAGGTGAAGCAGCCCCAAAAAGCCGCACCTGAAGCCGTGTCCCAACGCAATCGAAGAGTCTTTTTCATAAATAAGGCTCGCGTCGTTCAGCTTGAGCTTTTCCATGCTGTCGCGTAGCTCATCATAATCGTTCGTGTCCATCGGGTAGATAGACGAGAAAACTACCGGCTTTACTTCCTTAAAACCGTCGAGCGGCTTGTCTGCCGGGTCGTCAGACAATGTTACTGTGTCGCCGACGCGGACATCTGAAACAGTTTTGATGCCCGCAATAAAATAGCCTACGCCGCCTTCGTTGAGCTCGCCCGTTGGGTCAAGTTTTATCTTGAAAATGCCACATTCTTCGATTTTATATTCAGCATTGTTGCTCATAAAGCGGATTGTCTGGCCGGTCTTGATTGAACCGCCGAACATGCGCACGTGAACCACAACGCCGCGGTACGGGTCATAGTGGCAGTCAAAAATCAATGCGCGGGTCTTGCCGCTTTCATCGTGAGAAGGTGCAGGAATGCGGTTCACGATTGCTTCAAAAAGCTCGTCTATGCCTGTGCCCTGCTTTGCCGAAACAAGCACAGAAGATTCAGGGTCAAGCCCCAAATCATGCTCTATCTGGTGCTTTGCTGAAGGAATATCAGCTGAAGGCAAGTCTATCTTGTTTATTACGGGAACAATCTCAAGGTCGTGCTCAAGCGCAAGATACATGTTCGACAATGTCTGCGATTCTACGCCCTGCGCGGCATCAATAAGCAGCAGAGCGCCTTCGCAAGAGGCAATGGCGCGCGAAACTTCATAAGAAAAGTCTACGTGTCCCGGTGTATCAACAAAGTTAAGCTCGTAGGTTTTTCCGTCTTTTGCAGTATACGGAATTGTAACAGCCTGGCTTTTTATGGTAATGCCGCGCTCACGTTCAATATCCATGTTGTCAAGAATCTGGTTCTGAAACTGGCGGTCATCAATAATTTTTGCTTTTTGAATAAGACGGTCGGCAAGTGTAGACTTGCCGTGGTCGATATGTGCAACAATACAGAAATTGCGAATAAGAGATAAATCCATTTCTATATGATATTAAAAATAAGAAGGACTGTCTAGCGGAGTTGCAATGCCTATAAATATATCGATGTAACCGCTCTTGCGCCTTTTTGCATATATTTCAGCCATTGCATAGTTCTCGTCTTTAAAAACTTTGAATTTTGTTATTTGAATTTTATCGCCGCTTGAAAAACCGTTCTCTTCTGCTGTGCTGTTCGGAACGACACGCTCAACATAATAGTTTTTCTTGTTCAATGTTTCACCGGCAGTTCTAAGCTGCATACCGAAAAGCGGCAGAAAATAGTTTTCAATTGTATCGCGCTGGTAAACTTCGTTTGAAGGCATTTCTGGACGAGGCTGTGTATAGACAATGTGTCTGACAAGGTTTCCGTTCTTATCAATGCAGTCAAGCGCAATAAGCGAATCTGGAATTTTGTTAAGAAGCTCGTTCTGATATTCGTCAAGCGTTTTGATTCTCTTGCCGTCAAGAGCTACAACAATTTCTCCGGCTTTTACACCGGCACGCGCGGCAGGACTGCCCGGCATTAGATAAAGCACTTCAAGCCCAACGTCCTGATAATAATCATTTTTTTTGGTTTTGCCATAAGCGCCAATCCAGCAGTGCGAGACTTTTCCACCTGCATAAAGGCGCGGCAAAATTTTACGCAGGAATTCTACTGGAATTGCAAAATTCAGCCCTTCATAGTCGAGCATACCGGCAAACACAATACCCTGCACTGTGCCGTCGGGCGCAATCAGCGGTCCGCCAGAGTTGCCCGAATTGATTGCAGCATCAATTTGAAGAACATTCGTTGTTGCAAGCAGCGGACGCCCTGTAGCAGAAATAATGCCCGAAGTCAGCGTCTTATCAAGCCCAATCGGAGAGCCTATCGCATAGATTTTGTCGCCGACTTCCAAGTCCTGTGACGAACCGAGCGAAAAAACATATGGCGGTGTAATTTCAGTTTTTATAAGCGCAAGGTCGAGCATTTTGTCATAGCCCACAACCTTGCCCGGGATACGCTGTTCAGGGTCATCAGCAAGAGTAACATAAAGCCTTGAATAGCCTTCGTATTCAGGGTCGACCATATTTTCAATTACGTGGTGGTTAGTTACGATGTAGCCGCGAGGATCTATAAAAAAGCCCGAACCGAGCACCTTATTCGCATAGCCTGCGCCGCCTTCAATTTTAAAGCCCAAATCAACCCAGACAGTCACCGTTCCTCTTATAAATTGAGACATTTTGGTTACTGTCTGTGTTTTCCTGCCTTCAAGTGAAGCCGCGGAAGTCAGCTCGCTTTCGATTTTCTGCACAGACCATGACAGCTCATTAATTTTATCAATTGAACAGGCTGCAAGCGAATTGTAAAGGCGCATGGCAGAAACCCAGTCTTTTTCTTCTATAGCCTTTGAATATGCCTTAAGTGCGGCATTCTGTGCTTCAAGATAAACTGCGCCTACTTCTTCGTCACCGGGCCACGTTCCGTTTAAAAGATGAGCGAGCCAGAGCGAAACCACAGGCTTTGCAGCCATCTGCTTTTTTATGTTTTCAATGTCGCGTGATTTTTTGCTTGCGTCCTGATAAGGAACAGGCTGTACTTTTACAGGCTTTACCTTATTTTTTTCGGAAGAACCCGAACAAAAAGCATCTGCCAAAACAAAGACAAAGCAGCATGCAAAAATACAGACTTTATATTTATTCAGTTTTAGTGACAACCTTTCCGCCATCAAAAATTTCCCCAAAATAATAATCTCCGATATGAACGACGAGAAGTCTCTTACCGTCGATTATATCTAAAATTGAAACACCTTGAGACGGCGAAAGGTTAAAATAATTCATTACTTGTTGAGAAATTTCATATTGTTGAGGCTGTTCTATCCAATAAAGATTTGTAAAAAAATCATCCTGAATTATAGGCTGCATTCCCAAAGGCGAAACGATTGATACAGGCCGTCCGTTTTTGTTCATTATTGTAATTTCTTCTTTAGAAACAGGGTGAATGAACTGGTCAATCTGACTGTCGCCTTTAATTATAGAGCGGATGTCCCAAAGTCCGTCCGGCTCGGGATCAATGTCCCAGGAAACGATTCTCTCGCCGTTGCCCAAGAATTCTATAAACGAGTCAGGTCTGCCGTCTTTGTTACTGTCATGGATCATCTGTGTACAGTATGTGCCCGCAAGTATATCTTTAGAACCGAAAAGGTCTTCGCAAAGTTTTTGCTGACCGGCTGCGCTCATAAATCTGTTCACCTTAGACGGACTGAAATCATAGACTTCTGTAAGCTCGTAAAAACCGTCGTCGTCAATATCAACTGAACGGAACTGAAGTCTTCCGTTTTCAAAGAAAGCGTAAGCATATGGTACATCGTCCTGATAATAGACGGCTGTCTGCGGCACACCGTCAAGAAGAGAAAAGCGTACTGTGCCGTTTATGCGTTCAGAAGTTGCACGTTTCATGCTGCTTGCAAACGCAAGAATTACGTTTTCTTTTGGCAGGCTAATATTTCCCTTAGGACTTGGAATAAAGAACTTGATTCCGAGATTCTCAAACGGAGCAAGAACAATATTAAGCGGAGTCCACATTGCTGAGTCGGCTGTAAGCTCGTAAACAATGCCACGCTTTGAGTCTGTCAAAGTGCTTAAAGACGGATAAATGCCGTAATCGAGCGTTATCTCTTTTTCGGGCAGTGTAAGGCTGAAAGGCACGCCGAAATCGCAGAAAGCCTGCCAGCTTGAAAGCCCGTCCTGATTTGCGTCATATCTGATAAATGAGGCACGCCCACGCTTGTATTCAGCAGACAAATCAGCAATGCCGTCATGGTTTGTGTCAAAAATGAGGACACCGGCAAAGGCACCGAGCCATTCTTTTACTTTAGTCTTTACTTCTGGCGTCTTTAGAAGCGATACGAATTCTCTAAGATTATCGTACATAAGACCCTTTTCTGCAAAACCGACCATGTATTCAAAGGCTGTGTTTTCTGAAATTATATCGTATCTAAGCGAAAGAACCGTATGAAGCTCGTCAGAAAGACCCTGTGCCGCATAAGCCTTCAACAGTCTTATGCGCTCCTCATCAGATGAGGAATAATGCGCGCCCTGCACCAAAATTTCAGGGTAATCGCCTGACCAGAGTGTGTGCGTCTTTAAAAGAGAAGCTGCATAAGCTGCAACTTCGCGGCTGCCTGTATTGCTGCGTTCGCGCTGCAAAAACAAAAGCTGAAAACGTCCGTCGTCAGGGTAAAGAGTTTTTGCGTTGCGTACAATTGTTCTTGCAGGTGCAAGATTACCAGAGCGGTAATAGTCTTTTGCCCTTACAAAATCTGCGTCGTTAGACATAAGCTTCGGCTCGCTGTCAAGGACTGCAAGTGATTTTCTCCATTCGCATGTGTCAGAAAGCAGGTCTGCGTACAAAAGCCTTGCGGCATCTGTGCTGTCCTGAATCCATCCGCTGTTGCGTAAAGCCTGCTCAACATAAGAAATAATCTCAACTTTCGGTCTGTTCAGCTCTGCGGCAGATTCTGCGCGGAGCAGCCACAAATCTGGAATATGTGCGTCATAAGCTACGCCAAGCGATGATTTTTCAAAGACATCAACCCAATGCCCCTGCAGTTTTGCGTCTTTGCTCTGCTCAAGGCAGATAAGCGCTGTACGGCGGTTAGCTGCTTCCGGTCTCGGTTCGGCACTAGAAAACTGCCTTTCTGTCTGGGCAAAAACCGGCATAACAGCGGCTGCAAAAAAAATAGTTAATACTGCTAATATTTTGTGTAATTTTACCGTCATAATTCATCCTCCAGTTTTTAGAAGCCGGACAACCTATTTATCGGCATCTTTTTGCTCAGATGTATCATCCTGCGTAAAAAGCAAATTCTTCTGAAGATCTTTCTCGCTTTCTTTAGGTTTTGCTTTTGAGCGCGGCGCACTTTTGCGTTTCTGCTTTCTTTCTTTCATTGACTTGTCCAGAATAAAGCCTGTTTCTGCAATTGAATCGGGGCGTTCGCGTACAGGCTCAACTCTAAGCAAAGCCCTTATTTCTGCATCGCTTAATGTTTCATATTCAAGCAAAGCCGCGCTCAGAGTATCAAGCTCGTTTCTGTGTATCGAAAGCAGCTCAACTGCCCGTTTTTTTGCCTCATTAAGCAGATGGCTTACGGCTTCGTCAATCTTCTTAGCTGTTTCTTCTGAATAATCCTTATGGCGCGCTATTTCTTTTCCCATAAAAATAGGCTCGTCTTCCTGACCGTAACTTACAGCGCCGATTTCTTCAGACATACCCCACTCGCAGACCATTTTATGCGCAAGATTTGTCGCCTGACGGATGTCATTCTGCGTGCCTGTTGTTGTGTCACCGTAAACAATGCTTTCAGCTGCATAACCGCCGAACATAATAACAAGCTGGTCAAGCAGGGCTCTTTTTGTCTGAGAATGAACATCTTCATCAGGAAGCCCGATTGTTAGTCCCAGCGCCCTTCCCCGCGGAATTATGGTCACTTTATGAAGCGGAGTAACATATTCAAGATAATAATACGGAAGCGCGTGACCTGCTTCATGACAGGCTGTCATTGCGCGCTCTTTCTGCGGAAGAATCATAGACTTGCGCGCAGTGCCCATCAGAATCTTGTCGCGGGCTTCTTCAAAATCCTCGTTGTCTACATGAGATTTAGACTTTCTTGCGGCAAAAAGCGCAGCCTCGTTTACAATATTCGCTAGATCTGCGCCGCTCATTCCGGGCGTTGCGCGCGCAAATTTACGCAAATCTACATCGTCGTTAAGCTGAATCTTTTTTGTATGAACCGCAAGAATAGCTTCTCTTTCTTTAATGTCTGGCAGTGTAACTTCAATCTGGCGGTCAAAACGGCCCGGGCGCAAAAGCGCAGGGTCAAGCACATCGGGGCGGTTTGTCGCCGCAAGCACGATAATACCGTCTTTGCCCTCAAAACCGTCCATCTCAACTAAAAGCTGGTTCAATGTCTGCTCGCGCTCATCGTGGCCGCCACCGAAACCTGCACCACGCGCGCGGCCTACAGCGTCAATTTCATCTATAAAGATAATGCATGGCGACGAGCGTCTGCCCTGCTCAAACAAATCGCGCACGCGGCTTGCACCTACACCGACAAACATTTCTACAAAGTCGCTGCCTGAAATGTGCAGAAAGTTTACGCCTGCCTCGCCTGCCACGGCGCGCGCCAGCAGCGTCTTACCCGTTCCGGGGTTTCCCACAAGCAGAACACCAGTCGGTATTTTTGCGCCCATCGAAATAAATTTAAGCGGAGCCTTCAAAAAATCCACGATTTCACTAAGTTCGCGTTTTGCTTCTTCCTGCCCGGCAACATCCGAAAATAATATTTTCTTAGAACCGTCGTAATGCCTTGCGCGGCTTTTGCCAAACTGCATACTGCGCGAATTCTGCATTGTACTCTGGCGGAACAAAAACCACACCATCATGAACATGAACACAAGCGGGAGCAGTTCCAGAATATATGATAATATGGATTTTTCCTGATGCTTTCCGCTTATAACAACATTATGAACTTTCAGCAGGGGCATTAATTCTGCATCAGAATATGGAATAAACGTAGAAAAATTTCCGTATAAATTGGAAGATTTTGCATATGTGCCAAAAACATACTGGTTATCAATTATTACTACAGCTTCAACCTGATTTTTTTTGACAGCGTTAAGAAAATCTGAATATGAAAGGCTTACAATTTTTGGCTTCTGCATAAATCCGAATACAAGAAAACAGATAACCGCAAGAACCATTATAAAGCACAAAAGCGGGCCTATAAAACTAGAAAATAACGGTTTTTTTTTATCAGGGCTTGATTCGCTCATAATTTCCTCATAGAAATGTATACACCGTTTTTAGAATCTTGTTGAGGTACCAGCCAGTCTTTATAGCCGCACCAAGATGCTATAACAGCACAAACAGTGTTCTGCGCTTCGACAATAGGAATCTCATCTCTTAACTGTTCAGGAACTTTCCAATCTGAAAATATCCGCGAAACTTTTTTTAAAGAGCCGTCTGCGCTTCTTATTTTATCGGCAGATTGTCTGTTTCTAATCACTAATGGAAAGTCAAAAGGACCGAATGATGTGTCATTTTTTTCCTTTTGAACAACAATTTCAAGATTTTCATGCAGAGGATAGCTCCCACATTTATCGATAATCATAAAAAAGCCGCTAAAAAGGCTTTCGTTCTGTGCAAGCATTTTACGCGTCACATTCTGAAAAGACTTTCCAAAGTCAGGCTCATAAGAAATTACAAGACTGTTTCCGCACACCGCCACAGAAACACCGTAGGAGTCCATTTTAAGCATAGCGGCGCATTTTTTTACAGCCTGATATGGGATTCTCTGCTGTACACCGATCTGCACAAACGCTTTGTACAAAACCTGAATTCTTATTCCAATGTCAAAAGCAGTAAAGTCTTTAAGTGAAAGCTCCGCTCTGTTTTTGCCTTTTGCTGTTATGACAGTGGCGGCAGTAACAGCTCTTGCAGAAGCCGTCAAGTCTTCAAGCTTCTCTGCGCCGTGCAGAACGCCTGTCTGCCAGCCCTCAAAATGCTCGTCTAAAAACGGAACAAGGCAGTTTCTAATTTTGTTGCGGAAATAAACCGTCTCATTATTAGTTGCATCAATCCTATACGGGATTTTATTGCCGCGGGCAAAATCCAAAATTTCCTGGCGCGAAACTGAAAGCAGAGGCCTGAAAAAAATGCCGCGTTCAAATTGAATGCCTGTGCTGCTTAAAGGCGACGAACCCTGCAAAAAACGCTGAATCAGCGTTTCAAGCTGGTCGTTTTTGTTATGCGCTGTGCAGAAAATATTGAGGTTGTGCTTCCGGGCAAATTCTTCAAATGCCTTGTAGCGCAGAAAGCGGGCTGCTTCTTCTGTACCCTTGCCGCGCTTCAATGCAGTTTCGTCAACCAAGGCTTCATCAAAAGTCTGTTTTTCAGCATAAAGCTTTAGTGACGTGTTAAGCTTTTTTTGCCCTGCAACCCAGTCAATTACAAAATCTGAATCCGCCGCACTTACACCGCCTTTTCTGATATTGTGGTCTATTGTAAGTACAAAAACTGAAAAATTACGCATTTTCTTTGACCCGCAGATGCCACAGAGAAGCGAAAGCAGCACCATTGAATCAGGACCTCCGGAAACGCCGATACCTACGCGCATTTCAGATTCCGCCCATTTTTCGATTAAGCTTCGTTTTAATTCTTCAATTGTTTCAGATTTCATTAAGGACCCGGCTTACAATTCCACCACACGAACAAAAAAAAAGATATTCCAAAAACTTCCGTTAATGGAATATCCTCTTCAATCTAACCAAAGCTGATAGTTAATTCCTCAGTTATTTGATGGCGCGAACCTGTGCGATAACAGCATCGCCGTCAGAAAGAACTTTTACGCCGTTTGGCAATTTGATGTCTTTTACAGCCATTGAAGCACCAAGTTTCAATTCAGAAACATCCACAACAAGGCGGACAGGCAAATCTTTTGGCAGACATTCAATTTCAATTTCTTTTACGCCAGCTTCAAAGAAACCACCTTCGCGAACACCAACAGGGCTTCCAGAAACCTGTACACGAATGTTTCTCTTAAGCTTCTTAGATTCATCGATAACATGAAAATCTACATGAAGGTTTTTGTCTGTTTTGATGTCATATTCAGTGTCTTTAATAAAAGCCAAAGACTTTTTACCATTAACATCAAGATTGATTAATGTAGTTGGAGTTGCAACTTTCCAGATCTTTGTGAATTCTACTTCATCAACATCGAGCATTGTTGCTTCGCCCTTTGAGTTATACATAACAGCAGGCAAACGGCCTGCGTTGCGAAGTCTTTTTGCAACAGTCTTTCCAGAATCTTTGCGCTCTTTTGCAACCAAAACTAAACTATCCATTTCAGGAACTCCTTATTCTCCAGCATCTCTGCACAATTTTTTACACAGGAACTAAATCACATTCCTTATATTCACTGGGATGGCAGGATTCGAACCTGCGGAATGACGGCACCAAAAGCCGTTGTCTTACCACTTGACGACATCCCAATCTGCGTCTGTAAGCCAGACACTATGATATTCTTTCCGGATACACCGGTCAGATCCAATTTAAAAAGAGGCATTACTCGTCTTCGTATGCAACAGTTTCATCGAAATTGCCTTTTGCATATTCATCGAGAATTTTATCTTGCAGCTCGGTTCTAAACTCAGGACTGATAGGATGAGCAACATCCTTGTAATCGCCTGTTCTTGTTTTTCTGCTCGGCATTGCAATGAATAATCCAGTTTTTCCTTCAATAACTTTGACGTTATGAACGACAAAACAATCATCAAAAGTTACGGTCACGTAAGCTTTGAGTTTTCCCTCAGAAGCAACTTTTCTGATACGGATTTCGGTGATTTGCATTTGATTGCTCCTTATATAACATTATCTGAACAATTCGTGCTAAAATGCATCACATAAATAGCAACGCTTAAAACACGAAGCAAGCCTGTTATATGCGTCTTGAGCTTTCTGTTTAGTCTCAAAGACCCCGAACACAGTTGAACCAGATCCTGTCATATCAGCAAAATCTGCCCCAACATCTGTAATCGCAGCCAAAGCTTCATGAATTTCAGGATATCTGCTGATTAACGGCTGTGTAAAGCTGTTTGCAAAAACCCATTTATCAGCAGGTTTTTTATAAATCCCTTCCAATTCATCAAGTGAAGGCCACTCAACTTTTGAAACTGTATTATTCATATTCCACTCATCAACAAGACCATAAGCCTCTTTTGTTGAGCTATGAACATCCGGACAAATAACAACAAAATATAGATCTCTTCGGCCTTCAATCGGCCGAACAATTTCACCACGTCCACTTACAATTGCGCAGTCTCCATACAAAAAGAACGGAACATCACTGCCAATTTTTTCAGCAATTTCCACAAGAACCTTCTGAGGAACATTTACCGAAAACAATGAATTAAGCGCCCGCAGTAAAGCAGCTGCATCAGAAGAACCACCACCCATTCCTGCGCCACTAGGAATGTGCTTAACCAGATCAACTGCAATTCCTTCCCGTATTTCTGCAACTTCTGCAAAAAGCGAAAAAGCTTTCTGTACAGTGTTTTCAGCAGGCAGTTCCATTCCATGAACTTGAAGCGAACAGCCCGCCGACGCGGAACGAGTTACAGTCAGTTCGTCACATAAACGAATCTTCTGAAATATGCTCTCAATGTTATGAAAACCGTCAGCCCTTTTAGGGAGAACCCTCAAAGTCAAATTGAGCTTTGCCGGTGCAAGTTCATAAACATTAGATAACATATCTTCGCTATTATACTAAAAAGTTCAAGTTTGTCAAATGCTTATACCTAGAATAACAGCTTTTTTTTGTAAAACCGGATAGAAACAACGGGTTTTGACGCGCGGTGTTTTTCCTGTCTGCCTGAAAGTTTTATAAAAAACGAAGAACGATTTACTTTCATAAATAATGCAAAAAATGTATAAAAACCGTAAAAAAACGCAAAATTTTATGTGGAAATAGTTGACATAAAGCAATACCTTAAACTATGTTTTTTATATGAAGACGAATCAAAGGAAGTGGTCAAATGCTCAGTGAAAGCGAATTATTGGACGAAACATTAGAGGCAGATTACATGTTTATGGACGCCTACGACGATGATGAAGATGATTTTGATGATGAAGATGATGAATCATTAGATGACTTCGACGACGATGATTTTGCCGATGAGGATTATGACGATGAAGATTTTGACGATGATTTAGACGGCTTCGACGAAGAAGATGACGACTTCTTTGACGAAGAGGATGATTTCGATGAATATGACGACTTTAACTAAAAGGCGTTTTTAATTCAGTCAAAAAAGTTATTATTTTATCAGTGGAAAAGGCAGCGCAAAAACGCTGCCTTTCTTGTTTTAAAAGCGGTGCACGCCGGAATCTTAGCGGAGAACCTCACCGCCATGCCACAACTTTTCAAGATCATAGAATTCGCGTGCTTCTTTTGACATAAGATGAACTACAATCGGCCCGATATCAATTAAGTTCCAGTCATCTCCGTCCGGGGTTTTTCTGTTAGGCACATGAATTTCGAGCACATCATCTGCCTTAACATAGTCTTTGACATATTTATAAAGACCTTTCCAATGCGTAGAACTGTTTATTGTAACAATAATAAAATAATCAGTCCAACTGTTAAGCTGAGATACATCAATAACAGTTACATTCTCGCCTTTATAATCTTCCATAAGCTGTGCAATTTCTAAAGCTTTTTCTTTAATAGTTTTCATAAAATCCTCCATGCTTACCGGACATAACGGCCGGTAAAGTCACGCCCTAAAATAATCGTAAAATCAACTGGTGAATCTTCAGTTTCCGTTGAATTTGCATCTTTAGGAACTTCTTCTGTAATTATGTTTTTACAATGGATAATATCAGCAATTGCCTGAGCAACCTTTGCATTACCAATATGATCTATAACCTGTGTTTTGTCATAATCATGATCCGCGTTAATCATACTAAGAACATCATAACCGTAACTCTGCAAAAGCCCGCCTGTATTGCGTGCCAGCCCCTGCTGAGATGTTCCGTTTTGAATTTCAAGAACATAAACGCGGTCATTTGCGATACCGCCCGTTGATGCAATTGAAATCATTGTCTGCTTGAACACCTCTTTGATCAACTCGCCGTTATAGTCAGGAAAGAGAAGAACCTGCCCGTCTACTTCACGGCGCTTTCCGCTTATAGTCTGAGGAACAAGTCTCTCAGAATCAATTGCAGAAATAAGCGAAATTAATCTGTATAATGCCTTGTTATCAATATTCGCCTTTAAATAACGGGAAACAACCGGAAAAACATTTTTGTTCAGAACAAATGCTGATTTTTTATTCAAGGCATGAAGAAAAGCTACCATTACTCCTTCCATTCTGTCCTGAATATTATCAGAAGTTTCTTCGTCGTCAGCATAGGACAAATACGAAATCATTTTCTCGCCGTCAAGGTCAACAGAGCCGGACGGAAGAATATGCCTGACATCGCCGTTCACAACATCTATTGGAGACGGAATAAAAACATTAAGTCCCCCGAGCAAGTCTGTCAATGCAGAAAACTGATCAATGCTCATTTCAATTGTAAAAGGAATTGTTATATCTGTAAGAGCTTCTATCTCTTTTTTATATGTTTCAATACCTTTTTCAGTATAAACAGCGTCAATGCGGTCAACCCTGTCCAGAGAACCCAAAATCAAGCCCGTATTGCCCGGTATATTAAACAGCGCGCCGCGTTCAGATTCCGGGTAATAAATGAAAACATCTGTAAACAATGGCTTTCCGTCTTTTTGAAGAACGAAAAGAACGTTCAAAAGCTGATTGTTTTCAAGAACATTTGCAATCGGGTCTGTCTGCAAAGCAAAAAACAGTATGACAGCAAGTGCTATCAATATTATCAGAATTCCAATTATAAACAGATAACTTTTTTCATGCCGAGATTGCGCCATAAACCCTCCCAAACAAATTTATCGGTTTTCAACCTTTAGCGATTCTAAAAAATCTTGCGTTGCAGGCGCAACTTTTTTGCCGCGTTCCTGCAAATAAGAAATATTTTCAGACACCACGAACATTGCAAGCTCGTTCAGCGCCATCTTTTCAGTCTTTTTCAAATACTTTTCGGTTACATGCTCTCTGCCAGGCTCTATCTTGTCTGCAATGAACAGAATCTTTGCAAG
>CADBUT010000403.1 GCA_902797925.1 uncultured Spirochaetaceae bacterium | reverse complement strand
TAAATAAGCATGAAATTCTTCCTGCAAGTTTTTTTCTTTTAAAGAATCATACAAAAGCGCTTCGTTGTTGCCCGAAAAAAACGCCGTAGCTGTTCCAAGAAAAAACGCGCCTGTTAAAAAGCTCCAGTAAACCGGAAACAAAGCCCACAAGCTGATGCCAATAAGGTTGCACATTGCGCCCAGAATGGCGGCTGTTTTTTTGCCGGCCAAATCGCCCAAAATGCCGGTCGGAAATTCCATAATGATTACGGCCAGCGACATTACCGAAAGAATCGACATCGATGTAGTGTAATTTCCTAAAAAAGCGTTAAAGACAATAACGATAATCGGGGAATAAAACTTAACTTCCGTAAAAAAATTGAACAAAGCCAGTTTTTTAATATTTAAAGAAACGTCTTTCATAGAATCCTTTTTAGCTAAAAAAAGGCTGGTTCTTTGATGAATCAGCCTTTTATGTTTGTGCAGCGGTTACAAGTTAGAGTTTGCTCAGTTCATAGAGAAACAAAGTGGCGGCCTGCGCAACGTTAAGGCTTTCAACGGCTGTGCGGATTGTGTTGCCGTAATAAGGCTGTTCCTTACCTGCAATGCGGATAAGCTCGTCGCAGTTGTCTGCCACGCTTTTTGAGATGCCTTGCTCTTCGTTGCCGAGCACGAGCAAAACAGGCTTGCCTTTGACCATAGAAGGCAGGTCTTTCAGTGTTTTCTTAGCCCTGACTTCTGTGCCGAGGCGCAGCATCTTGCCTTCAAGGTCTTGCATAAGCTTTGGAATTGACGCAACAGTGAAAAGGCGCACAAATTCCATGCCGCCCTGCGCAACGCGGTAGCTGCTTGTGGTAACGCTTGACTGCGCTTCGTCTAAAGGAATAACGATATTGTCTATGCCGAAAAAAACCGCGCTTCTGATGATTGCGCCGAGGTTGTTTGCATTGCCCACGCGGTCAAGCAAAACGGCATGTTCATTGTTCTTTATCCAGCTTGCAACAACTTTTGAATCAAGCTGCGGAATTTCGGGCTGCGGAATCATTGCGACAACACCCTGATGATGCACGCTGCCGCAAAGCTTTTCAAGTTCAGAATCGTCTTGGACACAGTTATAAGGCTTCTTTGCAGCGGCAAGGCGTTTGCACAAACCGCCGAATTGCGGTGCTCTTTCCTGGTTGAAATAAAGGCGCGTGATAATGTCGCCATGTGCTTTTTCCAAAGCTTTTACGGCTTCAATGCCGCATACAGCAAGTTCATGTAATTTCTTGTTCTTCATGGCGCAATTATAACATTTTAGCTGTTTCCTGTCATCGAATTATGTTGAAACATATCAGCTGATGGAGTATCTTTTCTTTGCAAGTTATTGATTCATAACGAACCCTTGCCGTGATTGGTGTATGGCTTATACTAGGGGTTTGTAGATTTTTGGAGAAACAAATGAAAATAAACGATGCACATGATTTGCTTTTAAAATATGTAACAAGCCCCACGCTTCAGCGGCACTGCCTTACAGTGTCGGTCGTTTTAAAATATTGGGCAGAATCGCTTGGCGAGCCAGATCCTGAATTCTGGGAATGTGTTGGGCTGTTGCACGACATTGATTTTGAGCAGTTTCCGGATGAGCATTGCAAAAAGGCTAAAGATATTCTTGAAAGCGAAAAAGCGAATTTCCCGGAAATTACAGACGAGCTGATTCATGCGGTGCAGAGCCACGGCTGGAACATCTGCTGCGATGTTCAGCCTGTTCATAGAATGGAGAAGGTGCTTTATACGATAGACGAGCTGACCGGGCTTATCTTTGCATGTGCAATGGCGCGTCCATCAAGAAGCGTGATGGATCTTGAAGTAAAGTCTGTGCTTAAAAAGTTTAAGACACCGGCATTTGCCGCCGGCTGCAGCCGCGAGGTAATCTCAAACGGCATGGAACTGATGAAAGCCGTGATTCCGGCTATCGATAACAACGAGATAATTAACCGCTGCATCCTTGCCATGCGCACCCAAGCCTCCGCCCTCGGTGTCGGCACAATGTAGAATAATTCAAAGCGAAATACAAAACAACTAATTTCAGATTTTTTATTTCCGATAATGATAAAGTCTATCTAGCCGGATTTTTCCGGTTCTGGTTTTGGAGTTTATTTTAATGAATCGGTCTGATAAATTTTCAATAGTTTTCGGGTTTTTGTTAGAAGCAATTGCTGTGTTCTTTATCTGCACAATATTGATGCAGTTTTTCGCTTTTGGCGAGCAGCAGCCGGCCGTCTTTAAAATTGGTGCGGTGCTCTTTCAGGCTTACGGATATTCTTCTATATTAGTTCCTCTCTGCATGTTTGCAGCAGGTCTTTTGGTTTTTACCGGCTTGTGCACATTAAGATGGAGCATTTATCTTGCCTGTTCAGTTTTTCCATTTGTTACGGTTGTATTTGCAGAGAAAATAGCAAAGCACTTTTTGACAACAGACACTTCGGCTTTACTGGGCTTTAAAATTGCCGCCATTTTTGCTGTTGCCGGTCTTGCGGTTGCAATTGAATATGTGCTAATCGGCATGTTTTCAGATTATTTCTTGGCTAGAAAAGCTTGGAATTCCAAAAAGAATGTAAAAGACGATATTCCGCTTAACGCTTTTTCAAAAGAAACAAGCCGGACTGTCTCAGAAAAAGTTGAAGAGCCTGAAGTAGAACCAGAAATTGAAACTCTGGCATTTGAAACAACAAACATTCTGAACGGTTCAGAAACAGAAACCTTAGACGCAAACAAAGAAGAACCTGCGCCGGAAACAGCCGGAGAAAAGTTAGAGCAGGCTGAAAAACCGGCAGAAGAAGCTGACAAAGACAATGTTACTTTCATCATTCCGCAGTATGTTCCGTATGGCGAACAGATTGCTAAAAAAGGCTCTGTCTGGAAAAATTACAGCAAAATCGGTGATTATATAAGAAAAACTCCGAACAAAGGCACGCCAGCAGAAGAGAATGAATCTGAAAATAAAGAAGAGAAAATCGAAAAAGAGGCGATTCAGGAGCTTGATAAGGAAAATGAAGAAAAGCAGATTCTGCCTATTCAAAGCGAAGAAGAGCCGGTTTTTGTTAATTTTAAACGGATTCTCGTGGATGCGCCGATTGTTCCTGATGACAACGCCGAACCGGCAAAACCAGATGCATTTTCAAGTGAAGAATCGCCTATAGAAGCTTTGCACAAATCTTTACAGGCAAAAGCGCTTCAACAAGAGGCAGAAAAAATTGCGGAAACTGAAATTGACAGTATTTCAGAAGATACTGCAATAGATTCTGTAAATAAGGTTAACTCAAATATTGCGGCAAATTCTTATATAGACCAGATTCCTGAAGTAGAAATAGAAAAAGACTTTACGAGCAGCGATGAAGCAGCTTTTCTGGAAAATCCTTTTGATGAATT
>CADBUT010000402.1 GCA_902797925.1 uncultured Spirochaetaceae bacterium | reverse complement strand
GGGTCGGTCAAAGTTCCGTCTAAATCAAAGAAATAGTATTTTTTCATGGTAGGTCTTTTATACACTGATTACAAACTTTTGAAAACAACCTATGAACTAAGCTTTTGCAAAAGTAGATTGCTTCGCCTACGGCTCGCAATGACGGAGCTGGCGCGCTGCCTACCATTGATAAGAACCGGTGATGGCAGAAACAGCTATATGACAACTGAAATCAAGTTAAGCCCTTGCGCTTCCAGACGCCGCTGAAATATCTGATGATGCAGACAATTGCGGTCAGCGTCCAAGTTGCGCCGTTTGTTGCCCAGATGCCCCACACGCCGATGAACGCAATTTTAGTCAGAATGAGCGAGAACGAAACACGGCAGATAACTTCGGTTATGCCGTTAATCATTGAAAATGTGGTGTCGCCTGCGCCGTTGAGCAGGCCGCGCGGCACATAAATCATTCCGAGCGGAAAATAGCACCAAGAAGTTATGCGGAGCGCCTTCATGCCCATTGTGATTACATCTTCGTCTTTGACGAAAATGCTGCAAATTGCGTGGCCGAACAAATACATTACGGGCAGCATCATTGCGCTGAATATGAACGCCATCAGCGCGCCGCGCGCCAAGCCCTGATTTACGCGTTCAATCTTATGTGCACCGATGTTCTGCCCCGAAAAAGTGCTTGTCGCCATGCCGAGCGAACCATAGGGCTGCTGCACAAGCATTTCGATGCGGTTGGTTATCGTAAAAGCCGCCACGGCAAGCGCACCGAAGCTGTTGACCACAGACTGAAGCACCACACAAGAAATCGCGATAAGCGAATTTTGAAGCGCAATCGGAATGCCAAGCTTGAACGCAAGCCCGACAAAACGCCAGTTCGGCTCAAGCTCCTTTTTGGTCAGCCTGAAATAGCTGATTTTCTTGATTGAGAACACAAGGCACGCCACGCCGCTAACAGTCTGCGCAATCACTGTTGCAACAGCAACGCCGGCAACGCCCCAATGCAAAAACACGACAAACACCAAGTCAAGAATTATATTTATAATAGAAGATAAAACCAAAAAATACAGCGGCGTCTTTGAATCGCCAAGAGCTCTCAAAATGGCGGAAATTCCGTTGTACAAAGTTATGAAAACCATTCCGCCGCCGGTAATCTGAAGATATAGCGTAGCGTCTTTGATGATTTCGTCCGGCGTTCTAAGCAGGCGCATTATAAGCGGTGCAAAAACTACCGCGGTTGTGCTTACGACAACAACAGCAGAAGCCAGAACGTAGATTGAGTTTGCAATCATTGTGCGCACATTCTTTTCATCGCCTGCACCAAAATATTGAGAAACTATAATGCCGATGCCGAGCGCAAGCCCTGAACTAAGCGAGAAAAAGAGAAAATTGAGCGAGCCGCATGCACCAACAGCGCCAAGCGCGTTTGCACCGACAAAACGCCCGACTATAACGGAATCGACCATGTTATAAAGCTGCTGAAAAAGGTTGCCAAATAAAAGCGGCAGCGCAAAGCTCAACAAATGCTTTGACGGGCTGCCGACTGTCATGTCTTGAACACTCATGGCTCGAATCTATTAAAAAAAAGAGCGTATGTATATAGAGAAAAACACTTATGATTGAAATTTTACACCGTTATTAACAGAATCTGCTGAATTTCTAGAAAGCCCGAACTTCGAGTTTTTAAGATTTCGGTGGCTGAGCGTAGTCGAAGCCACAATAAGCGGAATTGTTTTAGTTTAAAATTGAAAATCGGTTATTTCGACTTCGCTCAATAACCGATTTTCGATAAAAAAGTACGAATTCAGAAAACTCAAAATTGAGAGTAAATGAGATCATACCTTAAATTTCTTTACTGCATCGTTCATAGAGTTGACGGCACGGCGGTTAGACTCAACGCTGTCAACAACCTGCTCAATTGCAGTACCCATAACTTCAGAGGCCTGAACACCTTCATTAACAAGCTGAACTGCTGCTTCAGAAGAAGAAACAACGTCTTTCATCATTTTTCTAACGCT
>CADBUT010000401.1 GCA_902797925.1 uncultured Spirochaetaceae bacterium | reverse complement strand
GCTTGCCAAACAGATTTTTTGCCCTTATACTTTAACAAGCACATTATTTTATTATAAGGAAAAACAATGTCTTTCGCAGAAATCATTTCAAAAGTTGATGGAATTGTCTGGGGAATCCCTACAATTGTCCTCATTCTTGTTACGGGACTCGTTTGTACAATAGCATCCCGCGGCATTCAATTTGCAAAATTGGGCAGCGCATTCAAGGGCATTTTCAAGAAGAATGACGGTGACGGCGAGCTTTCAGGTTTTGCCGCACTTTGCACAGCCCTTTCTGCAACAATCGGAACCGGTAATATTGTCGGTGTTGCAACAGCAATTGTAGCCGGCGGTCCTGGCGCACTTTTCTGGATGTGGCTTGCCGCAATATTCGGTACTGCAACAAAATATGCAGAATGTATGCTTGCCATCAAATACCGCGAAGTAAAGTCTGACGGACACATCCTCGGTGGCCCGTTCTACACAATCGAAAAAGGCATGGGTCCGAAGTGGAAGTGGCTCGCCGTGCTTTTTGCCGTATTCGGTGCTCTTGCCGGTATCATGGGTATCGGTACAATGACTCAGATTAACGGCATTACTTCAGCCATTCAGACTGCGTTTGACCCGAACAATACAAGCATAGCTTTCAGTATCGGTGCTTATGACTTTTCTTGGGCTACTGTAATCGGCGGCGCAATCGTAACAATAGCAGTTGCGCTCGTTATCATCGGCGGTCTTAAACGCATCTCTAAAGTTGCGGAAAAAGTTGTTCCGGCTATGGCTGTTATCTACGTTTTCCTCGGCGTTTCAATCTTGATAATGAACGCAACAAAAATTCCTGCAGCATTCGCCTTGATTTTCAAAAGTGCATTCGGCTGGAAAGCTGTTGGTGCCGGTGCAATGGGCTTTGTTTTCAAACAGATAACTGATTCAATGCAGAAAGGTATCGCACGCGGTATTTTCTCTAATGAAGCTGGCCTTGGTTCTGCTCCGATTGCTGCCGCACCTGTTCAGACAAACGAACCTGTTGAGCAGGGTATGGTAAACATGACAGGTACAGTTATCGACACGCTGATAATCTGTACAATGACAGGTCTTTCAATTGTAATCGGTTTTTACGGTGACATGCTTGTAAGCCCTGACTGGAACGCCGGACTTGAAGGTGCGGCGTTGACTGCAACTACATTCAGCCGTGTGCTCGGCGGCGACGGCCACAGTGTACAGTTCCTCCTTATGCTTTGTCTTGCATTCTTTGCGTTTACCACAATTTTAGGCTGGGATTATTATTCAGAAAAATGTCTTGAATATCTTTCAAAAGACAAGATGACATTTGTTAAAATCTACAGATGGCTGTTTATTTTGGCCGTTGCAATCGGTCCTTATTTCAAAGTTCAGACTGTCTTTGACATTGCTGATATTTTCAACGGATTAATGGCTATTCCGAACTGTATCGCACTTATTGCATTGTGCGGTGTTGTCAGAGCTGAAACAAAGTCTTATTTTGAGCGTCACCCTGAAGTATAAGTTGCTGCAATAAACAGAACAGCTGAAAAAAAAGCCCCGAAAGAAATTTTTCGGGGCTTTTCTGTTTTAAAGCTTATTTCTTGTGGCGCTTGTCAAGCTCGTCAAGAATATCTTTCCAAGTGACTTTTTCTTGATACATGAGAACGCTCAAGAAATAGAAAAGATCTGCAAATTCCCAGATTACGTCTTCTCTTGTTTCGGCTTCGTCCGTCAGTTCTTCCGCTTCTTCCATGATTTTTTCGCGGACGCGTTCAGGTGTCAGCGTTGCAGTGTAAGAGCCGGGGCGCGGGTTTGCAAAACGCTCAGAGATAATCTCGTAAAGCATCTGCATAGAATAAGGCCGGTCGGCTGTTGTCTGAAAGCAAGACCACGCACCGGTGTGGCATGTCGGGCCGTGCGGAATTACGGTTGCAAGCACTGTGTCGCGGTCGCAGTCTACACGCAGGCGCACCACTTCAAGGAAGTTGCCAGAAGTCTCGCCTTTTGTCCACAAGACATTGCGGCTTCTGCTCCAGAATGTGAGCTTCTTGCTCTCAAAAGTCTTTTCAAACGCTTTTTTGTTTGCAAAGCCTGTCATAAGCACTTCTCCAGAAACAGCCTGCGCGATGACCGGAATAAGCCCGTTTGAGTTGTCTTTTGCTTTCTGCCAGTTAAGGCAGCTTATGAATGCGTCTTTTAATGCTACTTTTCCTGTATAAAGTGCCATGCCGAGCTGAACGTCGCAGCCCAGATGCTCAATTTCAGTTATTTCGTCTACTGTGGAAACGCCGCCCGCAACCACGATTCGGCATTTTACGGCTTCTCTCAAAGCTTTTGCCTGTTCAAGGTTTGTTCCCTGCATGCAGCCTTCTTTTTCAACACAGGTGAACAAAAGCTCGTCGGCATATTTTTCAGCGGCCTTCGCGCCGTCAAGCAGAGAAATGCCGACAGTTTCAGTCCAGCCTTTTACGGCAATTTTTCCGTTGATTGCATCAACCGAAATGATTATGCGCTCTTTGCCGATTGCGGCTGTAAGCTCGTCAAGAAAAGCCGTATTGAGAATTTCACCGTTTTTTTGAGCTTCGGCGCTTGCCCATGCAGAAGAGCCGACGATGACTTTCTCTGCACCGAGCGAGATAAGCTCTTTTGCGCGCTTAACCGAGCGCACGCCGCCGCCTGTGCGCACGTTGCCCTTGCGCAAAAGGCTTTTGAGCAACGCCGTGTTCGGTGTTTCGCCTTTTTCGTTTATGTTCCCGAGCGCGGCATCAAGGTCTATTACCGCAACTTCGCCGTATAAGTCAAAATCTTTGATAAGGGCGTCGGCGTCAGTCCGTTCAAGCATCTTTTCTTTGCCGTTTTTCAGCTGAACAACCTTGCCGTCTTTTAAGTCAATTGAAGAAATTACCATGCAAAAACATTACCAGAAAACACTTATTTATGGAAGATAGAAAAAATTTATCTTGTATGTTGACAACATATCGATTATATGTAATAGTTTGAGATAAATATGTTACAAGGTTAAAAGGTGTGAAAATGAAAACTATTAAATGTATTTGTATTTTTCTGGCTCTGCTTTTGTCAATCCCAGCTTGTTTTTCTGTTACAGTCGATGATTTCTTAGAAAGTTTCAATCTTGAAATGGTTGAGATACCTGGTGCAAATTTCAAGATGCTTACAACAGAAGTAACACAGAATTTGTTTGAAGAAGTCATGGGTGAGAATCACAGTGAGTATAAGGGCGAAATGTTCCCTGTTGATAGTGCAAGCTGGTATGATGCAATTTATTTCTGCAATGTACTTAGCGAAATGTTTAATCTTGAACCAGTTTATACTGTGAACGGTAATACTGATGTATCCTCATGGAATTATGAACCTTTAAGAGGAAAAGTTATAAAAGGAAATATCGGTCAGAATCTTGAATCTTCTGGAATGCGGCTTCCAACAATAAAAGAATGGTGGCATGCTGCTTATGGCGGAGAGAACACAGACTATTCAGGCAGCAATTTGGCTGATGAAGTTGCATGGCACCGTCAGAACGCCGATTGGAAATCACATGAAGTTGCACAGAAACAACCGAATAAATTCGGTCTTTATGATATGAGTGGAAATGTTACTGAATGGGTTTGGGACTCGACCGATAATGATCCAAATGGAAAAAGGAGAATTGTATGTGGCGGCTCTTGGGTATCTTATGCGACTGATACGAAGCTTAACAAATTGTATTATTATCCTACAAAAAGCCGCGATCCAGTAATCGGTTTCCGATTTATCTGTACAATTAAAGCAGACAATAACGCAGACGAAACTCAAGTAAATTAACTTAAAAGCTGTTCCTATTGACAACCGCATGTTACTGCCCGAAAAGCAGCATGCGGTTTTTTGTTTTTTAAACATCTGATTGAAAGCTTTTACAGCGAAAACATTTATGGTATACTTTCTTATCATGAAGACATTGATTCTTGCCGGTGGAATGGGCACGCGGCTCGGCGAAGAGACAAAGCT
>CADBUT010000400.1 GCA_902797925.1 uncultured Spirochaetaceae bacterium | reverse complement strand
CATAACATAATTTTCAAAGCCGACAAACCGGTCAAGCCGGTTTGCGGTTTAAAATATTGTTATGTGGACACCCGCACTGAAGTGCTTAGGAGAAAAATGCTGATCAGACAAGCTGAAGAAAAAGATGTTCTTGATATAAAGGATTTGTATTTCAATTTTCTGACAAAATATCCGCCGAAAGAAGAACAGGACATTGAGGCCTGGAAACAGCTTATCAATGAATTCAATAAGAGCGAAAGATTCTATTTCCTGGTAGTTGAAGAAGATAACCGGGTTGTATCAACTGTTCAGCTTGCAATTATTCCAAGCCTGACCCATAACATGCGTTCATTTGCCGTTGTAGAAAATGTGGTAACGCATGAAGCTTACCGCAAAAAGGGCTTTGCTTCTATGCTTTTGCAGGAAGCTATAAAGATTGCGCAGAACAAAAATTGTTATAAAATCTCTTTGGAAACTGGCTCAAACCGGGAAAGCACATTAAACTTTTATAAAGAAAATGGTTTTGAAATGGACACAAAACATTCGTTTCTCAAGAGACTATAAAATCACGTCTGCATGACAGGAGGAAAAAATGAAAAAATCTTTGATGTTATTATTTTTGGTCTTTTTGTTCAGTACTGTCTTTTCGCAAGAAGACGGAACAATCATTTTTTATGATGATCCGTATCAATTTTGCAAATACACAATTACCCAAGACAAAATAACCATTTCAAATGAAGATTCTGGAACAACGGAAGAAATTGAGCGGAGTAAATTTTTTGTGGGAGAGGATAAATTCTATCATTACATAAATAAGAACAACGAAGAGCATATTATACTTTTTTATAACAACGGTTATGTCTATTACTTCCCCTTAAATGAAATAAAAACAGAAGATTCAAAGGAATTTGACAGCTGGCTCGAATCATATAAAAAACGGATAGATGAAAATGATTCATATTTTCCGTTCATGGAATTTGAAGCAAAATATTCTGCAAGTTCAGAATTAAAAGAAAATACTACGATATATGTAGCAAAAAATCTTGGTACCTGTTTTTTGCCACCGGATTCAAAAGGAGATAATTCAATTTGGAACCCGGGTCATAAACCTTGGGTAGAAGGTGTTAAAGGTCATGGAATTAATGAATACATAAAATTAAAGACTCAAGGACCGTTTTCAAAACTGAAAATAATAAACGGTTACGTTGATTTTACCAGAAGAGATTTGTATAAGAAAAACTCAAGAGTAAAAACTTTTTTGGTGAAAGACCTGGATAATAATATAGAATTCGAAGTTAGTCTCAAAGATGAAGTTTATATTCAGGATATTAAACTTGAAAAGCCGACAACCAATATGATTCTGTACATCAAAGATGTCTATAAAGGCGACAAATGGGCAGATACATGTGTCACCAGTCTTGTCCCGAGCTATTAAATAAAGCCTGCATCTAATATACACCCGCCGGAAGCAGGCTCTAGATTCATTCAAATCCTAGCCACAATCTTTCAAGTTTCCGCCCTGCGGAAACTTGGCGTTTTGCCAGATTAATCCCGAAACGTAGATATAATCCCAAGGCAAACACGCTCCTGTGTATCATCTTTCAAGTTTTCGCCCTGCGGAAACTTGGCGTTTTGCCAGATTAATCCCAAAACGTAGATATAATCCTAAGGTAAAACGCCTTTTCTATGTAGTCACAATTTGCTATACTTAGCGCATGATTAAGCGACTGGAACAAATGGCAAAGCGTTTTGCCGAAGTGAACGAACAGATACAAGACCCGGAACTGGTCAAAGACCCGAAAAAATACAAAGACATAATGCGCGAGCATTCTCACCTTTCAAGCGTTATGGAAGCTTACGAAGAATACAAGTCTATTCTTCAGGGCATAGAAGATGCCAAAGTGCTCATAACTGAAGAAGAAGACCACGACATGAAAGAAATGGCGCGCGAAGAATTGAAAGGACTCGAAGAGAAAAAACCGCAAATCGAAGAAAAGATAAAGTTCCTGCTCATTCCGCCTGACCCGCTTGAAGAAAAGAACATCATCATGGAAATCCGCGGCGGCACCGGCGGCGACGAGTCTTCGCTTTTTGCGGCAGATTTGTTCCGCATGTATACGCGCTACGCCGACATGAAAGGCTGGAAATACGAAATAATGGACGCCAACGAAACAGAAGTCGGCGGCTACAAAGAGATTTCGCTTTCAATTAGCGGAAAATATGTCTACGGCAGCTTGCGCTACGAAAGCGGCGTTCACCGCGTTCAGCGTGTGCCTGAAACCGAAGCGCAGGGCCGCGTT
>CADBUT010000399.1 GCA_902797925.1 uncultured Spirochaetaceae bacterium | reverse complement strand
TACCGCAAAAAGTGAAAAGCAACAACATGTTTGCATTTTAGGTTTATTCGCAAAAATAATCCACACCAAAACCGTAAGTTTGCTTGCATAATCGGCTGCTAGTAATTATAATCGCATTGAAAAGGGGAGCCGCACAAAAGGCTGAGAGTAGACCGTTCGTCTTGACCCGTAACCTGATTTGGATAATGCCAACGTAGGGAAATATCCGTTTCTATTCCGTTCAAACCGCCAAATCAAGCGGTCTTTTTTTGCTTTTCCGCTTTTCAGATTATAAATTACAAGTTGGATTCAAAATGGTTAAAGTAAACGGCCAAAATTTTGAGCTTGCCGGAAAAACTGTTGAAGCATATCTTGCAACGACGAAATACGACAAGACAAGAATCGCTGTGGAAATCAATTGCGAAATTGTGCCCAAGTCAAAATACGGCGAAACGGTGCTCAAAGACGGCGACACTGTGGAAGTCGTGAGCTTTGTCGGGGGCGGCTGATATGTCAACAATTCCTTCAAAGCAGGAAATGTACCAGGCTCTTTGCGACAGAATCGGCGCGGAAAAGCAGCAAATGCTTGAGCGCGCGGTTGTGGCAATCGCGGGGCTTGGCGGGCTTGGCTCTAACATTGCGTATATGCTTGCGCGTGCCGGAGTAGGCCGCCTGATTTTGGTTGATTTCGATAAAGTTGACATAACCAACTTAAACAGGCAGCAGTACAAGGCAAACCAGATTGAGCTTTTTAAGACAGACGCGCTCAGCGAAAACTTAAAAGAGATTGCGCCTTATATAAACTTGACGGCGCACGCAACAAAGCTTGACGAATCAAGCACAAAAGAGCTGCTAAAAGACGCGGACATAATCTGCGAAGCATTCGACAACGCCGAAGCTAAGGCAATGCTTGCCGAGACCGTGCTCACTCAGATGAAAGACAAATATCTTGTGGCAGCATCTGGCATGGCGGGGCTTGGCAGCGCGAACAGCATAACGACGCGCCGGTTGTCTGAAAAGTTCATACTTTGCGGCGACGGCATAAGCGATGTGAACGACGGAATCGGGCTGGTCTCTTCGCGCGTAACGCTTTGCGCCGCCCACCAGGCTCATGCGGTAATCAGATTAATCTTAGGAATGAAAGAGGTATGAAATGGAAGATAAATTAATAATCGGCGGCCACGAATTCAGCTCGCGCTTTATTCTTGGTTCAGGCAAATATTCAATGAAGCTGATTGAGGCAGCCGTGAAAGATGCGGGCGCAGAGCTTATCACGCTGGCCGTGCGCCGTGCAAACACAAAAGAGCAAGAAAACATTCTCGATTATATTCCGAAAGGCGTAACGCTGCTGCCGAACACAAGCGGCGCACGCAATGCCGAAGAAGCCATAAGAATTGCGCGCCTTGCCCGCGAGCTTGGCTGCGGCAATTTCGTCAAAATCGAAATCATGCGCGACACAAAGTATCTTTTGCCAGACAATCAGGAAACAATAAAGGCAACTGAAACGCTCGCAAAAGAGGGCTTCGTTGTAATGCCGTATATGTACCCGGACTTGAACGCGGCGCGCGACATGGTGAACGCCGGAGCAGCTTCAATTATGCCGCTCGCTTCACCGATTGGCTCAAACAAAGGCCTTGCCACAAAAGAGTTCATTCAGATTCTTGTTGATGAAATTGACCTGCCTATAATTGTTGATGCCGGAATAGGCAAACCTTCTCAGGCTTGCGAAGCTATGGAAATGGGCGTTGACGCGATTATGGCGAACACCGCGCTCGCAACAGCCGGTAACCTTTCACTTATTGCAAGTGCGTTCAAGCAGGCAATTGAAGCCGGCAGAAAAGCTTATCTTGCCGGGCTTGGCCGTGTGTTGACGCGGGGTGCGTCTTCATCAGACCCGCTTACAGGCTTTTTGCGCGACTAGGAATGCAGGCACTTTCGAGGCAATTAATGGAAAACAATTTTTTTATTGATTCAGAATATCTTTCAGAAGAGGCTCTGAAGCGCAAGCACGAGCTTGAGAATAATCCGGCTTCAAGAAAGAACCACATGGAATATCTTGAAGGCATGGAAATCATCAAGTCTGATATCCGCGACAAAGTTATCAGCGAGATGAACGCCT
>CADBUT010000398.1 GCA_902797925.1 uncultured Spirochaetaceae bacterium | reverse complement strand
GCATATAAGCCTGTGCCATATGTTCCGTCTGAACCTGTTGCGCCGTCAATGTCTTTTGAAGAGCAGATTGAGCAGCGGTCTTCTGCAAAAGACAGTTCTGACTTCCGCTCAAGCCCTGAATTTCAGGCTTTTTTAAGAGAAACAGGACGGGGAGACACTGCTCAGTCTAATCAGACACCGGCTTCAGAAGTGAATCTGCCGAATATACCTAAACCGCCTGTAAATGCAAAGCCTGCAACAGATGTTAATTCACCTGATTATAAGCCTGTGCCTTATGTTGCGCCTGAGCAGGCTGCGCCACAACAGAGCACACCTGTACAACAGCCGGTGCAGAGCCAGCCGCAGCAAACGCAACAGTATGCACAGCCACAGAATGTTGCACCGCAGCCGCAGTATGCACAGCCTCAGCAGCCACAGTACACTGCTCAGCAATATGCGCCGCAACAGTTTAGTCAGCCTGTTCAGCAGGAAAAACCAAAAAAGCGCGGCTTTTTTGAGCAGCTTTTCGGCATAAAGACAGATAATCCGCAGAACCCGCCTGTTCAGCCGCAGTATAGCGCACCGCAAACGCAGTATGCACCGCAGCAGCCACAATATACCCAGCCGCAGCAAACGCAGCAGATGCCGCCACAGTATACGCAGCCGCAGCAGTTTCAGCCGCAAAATATTGCCGGACAACAACAGCCGCCGCAATATCAACCGCAGGCAACCCCTGCTGCACCTAATGTACAAAATCCTTATTCAGCAGGAATGAGAGCACAGGCTTATGCGGCTGAAAAATCGCGTGATTTGCAGCAGCCAGTTCCGCAGGTTGTAAAACGCACCGCAATAGACACAAGCAGTGCAAATCCAAGCCCAGTAAGAGAATTTGATCCGCCGCCTGAAACCAATCAGTTTGATTTTGCAGCTTTTGCCGCAAAAACTGGCAGACCTGCATTTCAGCCAAAGAAATTTGAAGCGCAGCCGCTTGAGAGCATGTACAAAAAGCCGGCGGCTGTTCAAAAAGTTACCAAACCCTCTGCACAGGGCAGCAATATTCTTTATAAGATTCCGAGCAAAGACAGCGCATGCCGCCGTGTTGCAAAATTCCTCTTGTTGATTGGCGTTGACGAAGCCGCAAAGGTGATTGCGCTGTTGCCGTCAGACCTTATAGATAAGATTATTCCTGAAATTGCGAGTGTCCGCCGCGTAGACCCTGATGAAGCCGAGCAGATAATTGCAGAATTTTCTGATTTGTATGAACAGGCTAAAGAGGGCGGCGGCGTAAGCACTGCAAGGACAATTCTTGAAAAAGCGTTCGGCGATGAGCGCGCTCAAGAGATGATGCAGAAAGCCGTTCCGTTTGAGGGCGGCAAGCCTTTTGAATATTTAAAAGACCTTGACGGCGAGCAGATGGCAACTATCTTAAAAGACGAATCTGCTCCTGTACGCGCGCTTGTGCTCTCACAGGTAAAGCCTGCTGTAGCCGCTGCTGTAATAAACCAGATGGACGAAGAGGAGCGCAAGGAGACAATCCGCCGCCTTGCAAAGCTTACGGCTTTTCCGCCGGACATTTTAGGCAGAATTGACCACACAATGCGCGAAAAGGCACAGAACCTTAAAACGCCCAAGAACAACCGCATTGACGGCCGCGGCGCGCTTGCAAATATTCTTAGGAAAATGGACGCAAGTGCAGAAAAGAACATATTGTCTAATTTGAGCCTTGTAGATACCGAGCTTGAGTCTGATTTGCGGAAGCGCCTCTTTACGCTTGACGACGTTATTGATGCAGACGACCGCTATCTGCAGAAGAAGCTGCACACAATGAGCGACATGGACATCGCCATTTTGATTTGCGGCAAAAGCCCGGAATTCCGCAAGAAGATTCTTTCAAATATTTCAAAGAGCCGCGGTGCAATTGTGCTTGACGAAGAAGAGGCCAGAAAACCGATCAGAAAGCGCGACAGCGAGGAAATGACGAACAAATTTGTCGCTGCTCTACGCGCCGCATGGGAAGCCGGAGATCTTTCAATCGGTGAGCGCAGCGAGGATGAGTGGGTAAACTGACCTAAGCTTGCGCAGCGAAGCTTCACTTTGTAATATTTTAGGTTTTTGAGATATATTAATGCGAATTTCTATTAAAATTGATTTTTTTTACTAGAAAAAACATGAGTATGCCGTTATAATAATTTAAAATGTATGTATCAGCTCGCTTTTGTTTATTGAGGGTGGCAAACAAATTGGGCTAGTTGATTCTGTCAGATTAACAATTCAGAAGAGAGGACTGAATATTATGGATAGTAGATTCAACGACTTTTGTGACAAATTACGTCAGCTTTTATCTGAAGTTCAAGGTGCTCCGTATCCGGCAACCATTAACAATGAGCTTTATGACATCTGGTATGAGCACATTCAAAGCACAGCGATTGACTGCTTTGAATATCTGAATGAGAATTTCCCTCAAGAGGCTGAAGATATTTCTCGAAACCTTGACCGTACACTTTAATAGCTTCTTCTGGAGTCTGGCTGATGTCTGATGTAAAACGCTATTTATCCCGCAACCTGTTCATGCTGAAAGGAAGATATTCCCGACGCGGTTATGACTGGTGGTGGCATTCTTTTACGGGCAGAAATACTGTTACCGGCGAAGAAAAGTCGTTTTTTATAGAATATTTTGTAATAAACCCCAATTTGTACCCAGGCAAAGTTGTTCTTGCACAGCGGGCTGATAATGTTATGTACGGGGTGCGCCCTTCTTATGTAATGATAAAGGCAGGCTGCTGGGGAAAAGACGCAAAACAGATAAATAACTTTTATCCGGCTTCAGAACTTGTAAACAAACGCTCAAAACTCGATTTTCAAATCGGCTCATGTATTCTCTCAGAGCAGGAAATCTCCGGTACAGTCAGCATAGACAAAGAAGAGGCTGTACGTTATCCCGAATGTATGACAGATTCCGGCTCAATGACCTGGAATCTTAAAGTATCTAAAAAAATACCTTATTGTGCCGGTTACGGCACATCATGGCTCTTCCGCGCATTACACTGTTTTGAAATGTACTGGCATGCGCAGGGCGTAAAAACCGAATATTCCGGCAAAGTTACGCTTGACGGTGCAACATATGAAGTGAAACCCGAAACCTCTTTCGGCTATGCAGATAAAAACTGGGGGTCAGACTTTACGAATCCGTGGGTCTGGCTTTCAAGCTGCGACATTACAAGCCTTGTAACAGGTAAACCGCTGAAAAATTCCTGCCTTGAAGTTGGCGGCGGCACACCGAAAGTTTTTGGTATTCCACTCGAGAACAAACTTCTGGTTTATTTAAAGCTTGAAGACAAGGAATATGAGTTCAATTTTTCTAAATTCTTTAAGCGTTCTTCAACTTCATTCACGATTTTTGAAGAAGAGAACGAAATGCACTGGTGCGTTACGGCCGAAAATCCGCATTATCTTGTTGATATAAGCGTTTTCTGCTCAAAAGACGACATGCTGAAGATTAATTATGAAGCACCGAACGGCAAAAAGCTTCACAACAATCTTTGGAATGGCGGCAACGGTCACGGCGAAATCAAAGTTTTCAGAAAAATCGGCTCAAAAGAGCTTGAATTCCTCGATAACGTAGCCATCGGCCACGTCGGCTGTGAATACGGCAAATACGATAAGGAAGACTAGAGCAAGTTTGTCCGACTGTTCCTGCCGGACAAGCCTTAGCATCAAAAACATATAAAAAAGCTTCAAAAG
>CADBUT010000397.1 GCA_902797925.1 uncultured Spirochaetaceae bacterium | reverse complement strand
GCACCGCGCTTCAAAAGCACAATTACAGTTGAGCCGCCGTACTCAAAAAAGCCCTTTTCCCTGCCGCGGACGGCAGTGCCTTCGCCTTCAAGATTTACGATTCTGCCCACGAGCATTGCGCCTACTTCCATTTGGATAAATCTGCCGAAAACCTGGCTTTCGATTAGCGTGTATTCGCGGCAGTTTTCGGCGAAAACAGGGCGGGCTCTAAGCGCAACAGGACGCACCGTATGAAGCACGCCCGGAATGAAGATGTTGCGTCCTTTTTTACCGCTGTCTGCATAGCTGTATCTGTGGTAGTTGTCCACGCAAAGACGGAATACAAGGCAAAGCCCACCTTCAAATTCTCTGGCGAGCGCTTCATCTTTTAATAGCGATGTAACTGTATATTCAGACTGTTTTACTGGAATTACTGTATCTTTTTCGATTTTCCACACAGAAAGAAGCCCGTCGCACGGCGCGCACAAATGCGTTTCTTCCATGTCGAACTGCCGGAGTCCGTCTTTGATTTTGCGTCTGAAAAACTGATTGAAGGTTTTTATTCCGTCTGTCTGATAATCTTGGAGATTTATGCTGTTTTTGCGGACAAAGCCTTTGATTAAAAAAGCTGAAAACCGCGAGTCAAGAAATTTTCCGCAGAGCTTAGAAACGGCGCGGGCAGAAAGCATTTTAAGCAGGATCCGTCCGGCGAAAGTGTCATATAAAAAAGAAAGAAAATCCATAGAGACGCGTGTTACTGCTTCTTCATAACAATAAAGACATACAGAAGCGCACCGGCTTCAATCAAGCCTATGGCAATCATAATCAGAATGCCCTTAAGTTCAGGCTTTTTTATCTGAATCTTAGAAACAAACAGAAAACCTAAAAATCCCAAAAAGATGAAATACAGAATCGTAAGGTTAGCGTTGAAGAAAATATGCAGCAGCAGAATAGTCGGAAATACAAGCGCCGAGCTTGTTACAGGCAGACCAATGTATGTTTTGTTTGCGCCTTCTTCTGTTTTCTGGCGTTCTTCCTCAATAACGTTAAAATAAGCAAGACGGATCATGGCGGCAAGGGCGTACAGAACAGCAATAGCTGTAAGCACAACCTTTATAATTGCAGATTTGTCCGCAAGATGCAGAAACTTAAAATTTGGGAAAATCGAAAATTCGATACTGCTTCTAAGCATTGCAATGCCGATACATGCAGGCAGAATGCCGAAAGCCGCCAGATCAGAAAGCGAATCAATCTGAATGCCGAATTTTTTCATCATGTCTGTGCGGTCTTTCTTTGTGCGGGCAACTTTTCCGTCAAAAGCATCGCAAAGTCCGCAGAACATCAGAAAGAACATACCGAGATACGGATGTCCGATGTCGTTGAGGCAGAGCATAATTCCTGTTGTTGCAGAAATCATCGAAAGATAAGTGAGAATCACAGTATAGTCAAAACAACCAATCATAAGGTATTTCCTTTGTTTTTTCCCAAACGAAGCATTATATGTCCTAATATTACAGTAAAAATGCTGATAATACTACATGTATAAAACGAAATTCCGCGTCCAAGAATGGCAAGCGAATATGCGGAATCTTCGCCGAGAAGCATTGTGTAGCCAAAATACATAAGAAATTCCGAAATGCCTACAGCACCGGGAACCGGGATAAAGTTAGAGCCGAGCACAACATAAGTCTGAACAGCAAAAACCTTAAGCCCGTCAGTAAAGCTGCCGTGCAGTGCGTAATAGCAGAAAACCGTTACAAGAATCTGCGACGTGCGCTGCAAGAGATTCAGCAGATAAGTCTTTATAAGCAGGTGCTTTTTTCCGGCTAAAGTTACAACACATTCGTTATAGTTTTCGATTACCTTGTTCAGGCGTTTTCTCAACTTTTCTGCTGCTGTCTTAAAGCGGAACTTATTCATAACAGATATGAGCGTATTTCCAATTCCGAGAAGAATGCTCTGCTTTTTCAAAAGAATTATAAAGAATATTGTCAGCAGAATCATCATTGTGATTCCAATCATAATCATTATCTTGCAGGGAAGGGTAAAATCAAGGAATATGCCCGGAAAAAAGATGATTGAGACAAGTCCGAGCGTAATTATCGCAAGCGTGTACATCGTAAGATTCAGAATAAGCGAAACTGTTACTGCGACACCGGAGATTCCGTCTTTGTGCATAAAGTAGGCGCTTGCAGGCTGCCCGCCTGTGGCAGACGGTGTAATCGAAGAAAAGTATATGTCAGCTGCCGCATAGAGAAAACCGCGCCGCTTTTTTGCAGGGTAGCCGAGCGTGCGCAGAATTAATACAAGAGAACGCCCTTCAAAAAAGATAAAGCCCAGCATGCATAAAGCCGCCGGAATAAGCCACAGCGGCGAAGCTTCTTTTATGTTCTGAAAGAGTTCAGACAGAGAAAGTCCGCTGGCATAAAAAAGCGTGTAGATAGTCAGAAATGAAAGAAGAAATGTAATGGCAGTCCACAAAATCTTTTTTTTCATAAGTTCGATGGCTCTATCTTAGCCTTTATCTTAAAAAATGTACACAGGCGCGCTAGTTTTTGGTTTTAGGCGCATAGTGAAAATGACCTTGTCGACAACTATGGTTTCTTTCGTGAAATATTTACTAATATTCATAGTGAATATTATAACAGAATCTTATTTAATTGAGCTTTTAACAAACCTTATTAAAACCTTAAATTTGATTTTGGAAATCTATTTGGCGAACTTGATATGGTCGCCGCGGCTGTGCACAACCTGATAGCCTGTGCCTGCTACGCGCTTTGACATGCAGCGTATACATTCTGCCGCCTCGTCACCGGTACAGATTTTGTTGTCATAAAGCAGGTACTTTTTGCGCACACCGGACGGTGAAAGATTGGGCATTACTACATTTGCTCCGGCTAAAATGCCTTTTTCGCGGCCCTGCGGGTCTAGCGTACCGAGCGCCGTTGTTGCAGGCAGCAGCACTTCAGGCAGAATAAGCCTTATTACCGAGAGAAGCCTGAGAGTCATTTCTACAGAGCCGGGCGCACAGTCTGCAAATTCTGTGTCGTGGTGCGGAATAAATGGGCCGATGCCCACCATTTCGGGCTTAAGTTCCTGCAAAAAGCGCAGGTCTTCTACAAGGTTTTTTGTAGTCTGTCCGGGCGAGCCGATCATCATGCCTGCACCAACCTGAAAGCCGATTTCCTTTAAGTTTTTAAGGCACTGAATTCTATGCTCAAAAGACATTTCTTTCGGATGAAGCGTTTCATAATGGGCTTTATCTGCTGTTTCGTGGCGCAGAAGGTAGCGGTCTGCACCGGCGTCAAAAAGCTTCTGGTAGCTTTCTTTTTCGCGCTCGCCGATTGAAAGCGTAACGGCGCAGTCCGGGTGGCGCTCTTTCAGTCCACGGACAATGCTGACCATGCGTTCGTCTGTAAAATACGGGTCTTCTCCGCCCTGAAGCACAAAGGTTCTGAAGCCTAGCCCGTAGCCTGTGTCGCTGCATTCAAAGATTTCTTCTTCGGTCAGCCGGTAGCGCTCGGCGTTTTTGTTGCCGCATCTTATACCGCAATATTTGCAGTTATTTTTGCAGATATTGGTGAATTCAATTAAGCCGCGGAGATACACGTCTTTGCCGTAGAATTTTTCGCGGACAGCCCTCGCTTTTTCCGCGATATAGCCGCTGAATTCAGGCTCTCTGCAATCTAATATAGAAAGAAACTCGCTGTCGGTTAAATTGCCTGTTTCAGCAAGTTTGTCTGCAAGTTTATAAATCATCTTTTTTCCCTTTTGGTTTCAGTTTGATTCGTGCGCAAGTATATTAATTTTATCTGGAATTTGAATATAAAATCAATTGGAAAATTCCAAAACTTATTGTATAATCATCAATTATTATCATAAATTACTGAAGGAGAGATGATTATGAAAAGTCTCAAAAAGTTAATTTGTGCTGTGCTTACAGGCGGTTTTGTAGCGGCCGGTGCATTTGCTGAATCTAATACTACACTTACCTATATTGGTCATGCTTCTGTAAAAATTGTAGCCAAAGACGGTTCTGTGCTTTACATTGACCCGAACTATTACAAAGGCGACTACACCGATGAGGCTGACTGCATTATTGTAACTCATCAGCATGAAGACCATAAGCCGTATTACAAGCTTAAGCTTAAGAACGGCGGCGTAAGAATCGACAATACAAAAGCCCTTCACGACGGAATATACGAAACTTATGAGGTGGGTCCTTTTAAGATTGAAGCTGTTCCGGCAGGCGGCAACCCGAATCACGATGTAAAATATTGCGTAGGTTATCTTGTTACAGTAGATGGAGTTACAGTCTATCATGCCGGCGATACATCAATGATAGAGCAGATGAAAAATCTTAAGGCG
>CADBUT010000396.1 GCA_902797925.1 uncultured Spirochaetaceae bacterium | reverse complement strand
TTCCGGCTCTGCATATTGAATGCCAGCATCGTCAAGAATCTTGGTGAGCGCGTTTCTTCTGTTAAGATAAGAAGAAAAATCTACAGGTGCGTTCCATGTCTCGGCGATGACGCGCTGAAAGAACGCAGGTGCATTTACATAGCCCAAAACTCTTGTCGCAAAGATTACAGCCGCTGTCAGCTGGTCAATTTCAGGGCAGGCCGGATTTATTGCCACATATCCGATGCGCTCGCCAGGCAAGCTCAAATTCTTTGCAAAAGAAGAAACTACGATACTTGCATCATAAACAGGAAAAAGCGGTGCGACAGTCTTGCCGCCGTAAACTATTGCGCGGTAAGGCTCGTCTGCAATTATATAAGGCTTTCTGCCGGTCTTTTTGGCGTGTTCGTTGAGCGCATCAGCCAAAAGCTGAATGTCCTGTTTTGAATAGATTTTGCCAGTCGGGTTATTCGGCGAATTAATGAGAACAGCCGCCGTTTTTGGCGACAATGCTTTTTTTATAGTTTCAAGATTGAGCGAAAAATCTTCGTTTGTCATTGCCGGAACAAGCTTGCCGCCGTGATTTGCGCAATAATGAGTATATTCTGCAAAGAACGGCGACGGCACGATGATTTCATCGCCCGGTGCAAGAATAGCCTTGAACACTGCGTTAAGACCGCCTGCAGCACCGCAAGCCATTACGACGTTCTTTCCTTCAATTGAAACGCCCTGCTCTGCACTGACCTTCTTTGCCATTGCGGTGCGTGCAAAATCATAGCCTGGGTTCGGCATATAGCCGTGTGTTCCGATATCGTCTGAAGCGGCAAGTTTTTTCATTGCGTTTTTGACTTCAACTGGCGGCTCCAAATCCGGGTTTCCCAAAGAAAAGTCATATACATTATCGTTTCCGAATTCTTTTTTAAGTTTAATTCCTGCTTCAAAAGCCTTTCTGATGGCAGAAGAGTTTTCCATTGCTTTTAAAATCTGTGGTGCAACTGACATAGCAAAATCTCCAAAATTATAAAAAATTGAGTAACAAACTTTTTATAAAGTATAGCACAAAGATTTGTAAAAGTTAAGCAAATCTGGAAATATTATTCGTGCCGAGGGTTTAATACCCCGCCCCTCTGGGGCGAAATAAAGGGTATTAAACCTGAGTGCAATTTCTTAGCAGAACGAACGATACCCCGCACGCTCTGCGTCGGGGTTCGTTCATTTGAGTTCAAACTGCATTACTACCGGGTTGTGGTCTGAATCTTCAAAATCTTTATCCAAAACTGAAATGGATTTTACGTCAACGCCAGGCGAAACAAGCAGTCCGTCGATAACCCAATACTGCCATTCATGCTTTTCAGCCTGTTCGCCAATATATGGAAACTGATTAGACCTGCATGTCGGGGCATTTTCGCTTGAGCAAAGCTTCCAGCCTTCTGCTATCAGCGTATCATCAATAATGCCGGGCTGCCAGCCGTCATTGAAAACAGTTGCAGATTTTCCTGTGTCAGAAGGAAACTTCTGATTCCAGTCTCCTCCGGCGATTACATAGTTCCCATTTGCATATTCCTGCTTGAGAACTTCAGCAAGCTTTATAGTCTGAAGCTTTTTCGCTTCGCCGTTGTCAAATGCTTCAAGGTGAAAATTTATCAGCACGAGCTTGCGGCCTGTATCTTTTCCGTTTTCGTAAACCGGAAATCTTGTAACAAGAAGGCAGCGCTTCAAATTGGCAAGCCTCACAGGCCATTTAAAGACGCTCGGCAGCTTGTAACGCTCGGCCGATTCTGCATTGTAATCGGTGTAAATTGCAAGCCCGCTTTCGATTTTTCCCATCGGCGGTATAGGAATGGGACAATAAAGCGTTTTGTAGTTGTATGTAAACGCTGCATTTTTGTTAAGCTGTTTTTTGAAATAGTCAACCTGATTTTTTCTTCCCGAACGTTTTGAGTTGTAGTCAACTTCTTGCAGTATAATGATATCCGGGTTTTCAGCTTTTATTCCGTCTTTTATGCCGGCTTTGTATTTTTCAACATTTTCCTGACTTGTAGGAAGCGAAGTCTTGCCACCGTCCATGAAAAAATCTTCGTTTTTGCCGAGACCACAGTAGCCTATATTCCATGACATGATTTTCTGTTCTTTGTTTTTTTCGATATAAACGGAATTCTCGGATAAAGAATTGACTTCTGCATTTATAATGTCATCCGGCTTGTATTCTGAAAGTGACAGCACAATAAGAAAAATTACAAAAGCGAGAATCAAAAGTCCAATGATGATACCGGCTGTTTTTAGGATTTTTAAGAATATGCCTGACATTCTTTAGCTCCTTGAAAAATCTTATATACAGCCAGTATATCATCATTATCAGTCTGATTAAAGAAATTTCTGCGGAAAATTTGCTGCTTTTTTTACAGCGTCTTCAAGCGTCATGCCTGCAAAGTCTTGTGCACCAAGCAGACGGCCGCTTTTGTTGTCATCTATAAATGCGCCGACTACAATTCCCGGAATTACGCTGTCCGGGTCGTTCGGTGCGTTCGGGCCGCCTAGATCTGTGCGGCACCAGCCTGGGTCTGTTAAATTGATGCAGACGTCGGTGCCGTCAAGCTTGCCGGCAATATCTGCTGTAACTTTGTCGAGGGCTGCTTTACTTGCGCTGTAGCCTGCCTGTTCCGGCTCGTTACGGATTCCGCTTGTTGTATTAATTACACGGCCCCAGCCGCGCTCTATCATCTTTGGAATAAAGTGATAGCAGAGCATCATCGGAGCGGTTGTGTTTATTACAAAGCTTTTGGTGTAATCTTCGGCCGGAGTTTTCCAATAGTCTGTGCGGTAGGCAATCTGAACAGCGGCATTATTGAACAAAATGTCGACAGGTTTTCCGAGCTTATCGATTTCTGCAATCATCGCCTCAACTTGAGCAAGGTCGCTCAATTCTGCTGCAATATCGAAAGCTTCTACACCAAGTGCGCGAACTTCGGCAAGTACAGAAGCTGTGTGTTCAAGTGAACGGCTGTGCAAAATCAAATTACAGCCTTTGCCTGCCATGAACTTTGCGATTCTGTAGCCGATTCCACGGTTTGCGCCGGTTACCAGCGCCCATTTTCCTTTTACGTCTGTCATTTTTGTGTCTCCTAATATGGATTGCCAC
>CADBUT010000395.1 GCA_902797925.1 uncultured Spirochaetaceae bacterium | reverse complement strand
TACAGACTGGAAAAACGGCGAAGGCAAATTTTCATGGCAGCTTGTTGATTCGCTTGTCTTTCAAAACAATGACAAAGACTCAACCGAAGGGTTTTATCTGAAAGACATCAGAATTGTCAAGTGAAAAACTTGCAATTTTCTTGGCATAGCCTGTGTTGAAGCTTTTCAGCTGCTATGCCTTGAATTCGTCACATGCTTTTAAGAATTCTACGAACAGCGGACTTGGCTTGTTCGGGCGGCTCTTGAATTCGGGGTGAAACTGCACGCCGGTGTAGAACTGGCCTGCAACTTCAACGGCTTCAACAAGCGTGCCGTCCGGCGATGTTCCGCTTATCGTAAGGCCGGCTTGCTGCATTTTTTCGCGGTAATCGTTGTTGAACTCGTAGCGGTGGCGGTGCCGCTCGTCTATCAGGGTTGCTCCGTAAGCCTTTTCGAGCATTGTGCCTGGTGCGACTTTGCACGGATAAGAGCCGAGCCGCATTGTGCCGCCCTTGATTACGCCTTCTTGGTCTTTCATAAGATCTATTACTGTGTGTTCGCACATTTCGTCAAATTCACGGCTATTCGCGTCTTCATAGCCCAGAACCGAGCGCGCAAATTCAATGACAGCAACCTGCATTCCAAGGCAGATGCCGAAGTACGGCAGTTTGTGCGTGCGCGCGTAGCGGCATGCGCTTATCATGCCTTCAATGCCGCGGTGCCCAAAGCCGCCCGGCAAGATAATTCCGGCGCAGTCTGAAAAAACTTCACCCGCGGTTTCATCTGTTACCTTGTCGCTGTCGACCCACTTGATTTTGACGCTTTTGCCTGTGACAAAGCTTGCATGGTTCAGGCTTTCAACAATGCTGAGGTAAGAATCGTGCAGCTTGACGTATTTGCCGACAAGCGCAACCTGAATCTCGCCGTTGCGCGCGTGAATAGTCTCAACCATGCGCGACCATTCTGCAAGGGCAGGGTAGTCTGCGCCGCTTTCAATGCCCAAATCTCGGCACACAACATCGTCCATGTTTTGCGCATGAAGCATCAGCGGCACTTCATAAAGGCTGCGGCAAGTTGTGTTGTTGATTACGCAGTCTTCGCCCACATTGCAGAAAAGCGAAATCTTTTTGCGTATGTCATCGGGAATTACCTCGTCGCAGCGCGCAACAATAATGTCGGGGTGAATGCCCACTGCCATCAGCTCTTTCACCGAATGTTGTGTGGGCTTGCTCTTGAATTCGTCTGACCCACTGATGTAAGGCACAAGGCAGACGTGGATGAACAAGCAGTTTCGCCGCCCGACTTCGATGGCAAGCTGGCGGATTGCTTCAAGAAACGGCTGGCTTTCAATGTCGCCGATTGTGCCGCCGACTTCGACTATGCTTACATCTGCCTGTGAGACTTCAGCATTTTTCAAGATAAAATCTTTGATTTCGTTTGTAACGTGCGGAATAATCTGTACAGTCGGGCCGAGGTATTCGCCCTGCCGTTCCTTGTTGAGCACATTCCAATAAACGCGGCCGCTCGTAAGGTTTGAGTATTTCGTAAGATTTTCGTCGATGAAGCGCTCGTAATGGCCAAGGTCAAGGTCAGTTTCTGCGCCGTCGTCTGTTACAAAAACTTCGCCGTGCTGAAAAGGGCTCATCGTGCCGGGGTCTACGTTCATGTAAGGGTCAAGCTTCTGCGACGCAATTTTAAGCCCGCGGCATTTCAAAAGCCGCCTGAGCGATGCCGCCGTAATTCCTTTACCTAATCCGGAAACAACTCCGCCTGTTACAAAAATGAACTTGCTCATATTATCCCCCGCGCATAAAAAAAGACGTTCATTCCATCTGACGGCTATAAGCCCTCAAACCGAATGAACGCCTTTGTTCAAAATATGGATTTATTTTATCCACTTGAAGCAGTGCTGTCAATAATAGGCAGGCCTGAAAAACTTGCACAGAACAAACTGAATATTCCAAAATCCAGAATTTACAGAACAAAATATGTGCTTTTAGAAACTTTTTCGTGGAAATTTCAAAAAAAATGATAAATAATATATGTACTACGTTTCAAATTTTCAGCATTGGAACAGGATACTTTATTTTGAACTTTTTAGAGAGGTTTTATGAGAAAGCAGAAATCTGTTGCGCTTTTTATTGAAATCATAATAGCAGTTGGTCTTATTGTTTACACAGTGGTTATAGACAGTGTTGTTTCAAACCGGCTCGATACCGGGCTCAAAGCTTATTTCATGGATGAAATAAAAGATCTGTCAGTTTCTTTTTCAGATGAAATGAACAGTGAGCTTAATGAGATTAAATTATACGCGCTCAGTGCAAAAAACTCTTATGAGTTTGCGCTGAATAATCAGGTAGAAGAAACTGCTGCGGCAGACAGTGTCAGTTCCAATCTTATTGCAGGTTTAGGTGCAGATGATGCCGCGGTTTTTGACAGCAGGGGAAAAAAGATTTCTTCAGCCAGTTATGACAGTTCGCTTGAAGCGGCAATGATTCAGTCGGCGCTTCAGGGAACTGGTGCTGCAGATTTTGTAAAAGACAACGACAAGATTTTTGCTGTTGCCGCCGAGCCGCTGAAAAATGGTAACAGCATTGTTGGTGTTGTAATTGTTAAGAAAAATGTGGCAGTTCAAAAAATGGTAGATAAAATTAAGACTGCAACATGCTCAGAAGCTACAATATTTGACGGCTACACACGCCTTGTAACAACAATTGACGGAATGAAAGGTACAAAACTTGCAAATCCTGAAATCATAGACAGAGTAAAAAAAGAAGGCCGTCCGATTTCTGTAATAAACAAAATCGGTTCTAAAGATTCTATTTCATGTTATTTTCCGCTTTTAAACAAGCAGGGAGCATTTGTAACAACACTTTATCTTGGAAAACCGCTTACAGTTGTAGAGCTTGTTTCAAAAGCAATATTCACTCCGCTTCTTATCGTTTCGCTTATTTCTTTGATTGTGGTTGTTCTTCTGTTTATTGTTTTGATTAAACGGAAAATTTCAAGGCCGCTTTTCCTTATAAACGCCGCTGTAACAAACCTTTCTTCCGGCGATGCAGATTTGACTTACAGACTTCCTGAAGACGGAAACGATGAGTTTACGCAGGTAACCCGCGGTGTCAACAAATTCATTGCGCTTCTGCAGGCAACAATTGTAAAGGTTCAGGACATTGCTGATGAAGTTATGAAAGGAAGCGCGCAGATCAGCAGCTCAAGCCAGTCAATTTCTGCCGGTGCATCTGAACAGGCAGCTTCTACAGAAGAAATGTCTGCAACAATGGAAGAGATGGCTTCAAGCATAGGGCAGACAGCTGAAAATGCAGAGCAGACACGGACTATTGCACTTGCTACATGCAATGACGGCAAAGACGGCAGCAACGCTGTAACTGCTGCTGTAGACGCCGTAAAGAAGATTACAACCAAAATTGAGGTTATTCAGGATATTACAAGCCAGACCAACCTTCTTGCGCTTAATGCCGCAATAGAAGCTGCCCGCGCCGGTGATGCCGGTAAAGGTTTCGCTGTTGTTGCAAACGAAGTAAGAAAGCTTGCTGAGCGAACAAAAGATGCTGCTGCTGACATAATTGAGCTTTCAAAAGAAACACTTGTTGCTGCTGACAATGCCGGCGGCAAAATTCAGAATGTTGTTCCTGAAATTGAAAAGACGACAGGGCTTATTGAAGAAATTTCTGTTGCCTGCCATGAACAGACTCTGAGTGCATCTCAGGTAAGCACTGCTATCCAGCAGCTTGATTCTGTTGTTCAGCAGAACGCATCTTCTTCAGAACAGCTTGCCGCAATGGCAGAAGAACTTTCTGCAAGTGCCAACGAGCTTGTTTCTGTTGCAGGCATTTTCAAAGTTGCTGAAACAGAAGCTGTTGCTGTAAGACCAGCTCCTCTTGCAATAGAGTCCAAAGTGGTTTAGTTGTTATAGTTTTGCACTGGTAGGAAAAGGAATTGTCATGCTGAACATGGTAGCGTTCGGAATGACAGTTGGGCTGAAATTGGAGCGGCAAGCGCTGTGTTGCCGCTCCAAGAATAAGCTCTTTTTTTTTATCTAAGTCCTGAAGCCTCAGCTTCTGTGGCTTTTGTCCAGAACTGGCTTCTGCCGAATGGACCTACTTCGCCGCGCATTTCAAGTGTGTCTGTCTTGTATTTCTTTCCGTCAGCTTTGTGGAAAGTAATGCGGCACTTGTAGCGCTTGCCGTCGTTCGGGTCGATGATATAGCCGTTAGACCATTTTCCGTCACCGTCTTTAGCCAAGCCCCAAATCCATGAAGTGCCTACAGAAGGAAGAGTGCCTACGTCTACGCCGTTCATAAAGTTGTCGTAGCTTTTGCCCTTTCCGCCGTCTGCAATTACATCCTGCGGCTTGCCTGCAACAGAAAGAATCTTGCCGTTAAGCTTACCGTTCTGTTCCCAAATCTGCCATCCTGCAGTTGGTTGGTTGGTCTTTTCGTCGATGCTGATCCAGAAACCTTCTGCTGCATCTGCCGCAAAGCACAAACTTGCAGTCAAGAGAAGCACTGCAACGATAGTAATAAATTTCTTCATTTTGAATCTCCAAAATTACGAATTTCTCTT
>CADBUT010000394.1 GCA_902797925.1 uncultured Spirochaetaceae bacterium | reverse complement strand
GATGACGCAGGAACGCCTTGAGCAGATTTTGCTTGAATATGGTCTTATGGACATGGCGGACGACTACAAGATTTAGTTGCTGGAGAATACATGAGCGTAAAAATAGCCGTCGCAACTTCTGACGGCGAAAACGTAGATTTGCACTTCGGCAAGGCTGTTTCTCTTCTGATTTTCGAGCTTGAAGAGCAAGGCGGCACAAAAGTCTTTGTGCAGAAAGAAGCGCGAAGCGTTCCTGCTGAAATTTCAGTAGAAGCTTCAGCAGCACAGCCTTGCGGAACAGACGCGGGCAGCTTTTCAGGTGGCTGCGGAAGCGGAGACGGCGGACGTTGTGCAAACTGCCACGGCGGCGGCGGTTGCTGCGGCGGCAGAGGCAACATCTCTCCGCGCGTAGAAAAATTCTTAGACTGCCGTGCAATTGTTGCCGCGCAAATTGGCGGAAATATGCGCCGCCAGTTTGAGCGCAGCGCAATAAGCTGCTTCGATGTGGAACTTCCCGTAAAGGAAGCACTCGAAAAACTTGCGGTTTATTACACAAAATTTGAATAATTATCATTCTGAGCTTGTTAGCCTTCAGCATGACAATACTTTTGGGTCAGCCCCCTGACAGAAAATTGAGGTGTTTTCAATGCCATTGTCAATTGAAACAAAATGTCTTCATCTTGAAAAAACTGAAAAATTAGATGAGGCGGCAGCTTGCCTTCACTACGGCGCGATAAGCTTTCCGATTTATCAGACTGCAACTTATGCGCACCCCGGCGTGGGCAAAAGCACCGGCTTTGATTATTCGCGCCTGCAAAACCCAACACGCGAACAGCTTGAAAAGATTATCTGCGCACTTGAGCACGGCACTGATGCGGTTGCATTGAGCAGTGGAATGGCGGCGATTGCGCTTTTGATGGAAATTTTTAAGCCGGGCGACCACCTCATAGTAGATTCAGATTTGTACGGCGGCACGATACGCCTGTTCGACAATGTTTCTATAAAAAATGGAATAAACTTTACGCGCGCAAACTGCGCAAATGACGAAGTTGAAGCGTTGATAAAGCCCGAAACGAAGGCAATCTACATCGAAACGCCGACAAACCCGATGATGAACGTGACTGACATTCAGGCTATGGCTGAAATTGCGCACCGCCACAATTTGCTTTTGATTGTAGACAACACGTTCATGTCTCCGTATTTTCAGACGCCGCTTGATTTGGGCGCGGACGTCGTTGTTCACAGCGGCACAAAATTCTTAGCCGGTCACAACGACACGCTTGCGGGTTTCATCATCGTAAAAGATGAAGCTTTAAAAGAAAAGCTCCGCTTCTTGATAAAAACCACCGGTTCGGGGCTGCCGCCTTTTGACAGCTGGCTCGTTCTCCGCGGCATAAAAACGCTCGCCGTGCGCATGGAAAAAGCGCAAGAAAATGCCGCAAAAATCGTTGAGTGGCTCAAGACGCAGAAGTGCGTCACCAAAGTTATTTACCCCGGCTTGAGCGAACACCCCGGCCATAAAGTGATGAAAAAACAGAGCCGCGGTTTCGGCGCGATGGTCACATTCCGGCTCAACACGGTTGAAAAAGCCTTGAACGTCCTTGAAAAGGTGCGCCTCATAAAATACGCTGAAAGTCTCGGCGGTGTAGAAACTCTGATTACCTACCCCACCACGCAAACTCACGCAGACGTGCCGGAAGAACTCCGCCTAAAAAACGGAATAACACCCGAAACCCTGCGTCTTTCCGTCGGCATAGAAAACGCCGATGACTTGATTGCAGATTTGGCACAGGCATTGAAAGACTGAGGCAAACTTTGCACACGTCAGTACTACACGCACATCATGTCATGCCGAATTTATTTCGGCATCTGCATTGCAATTGCCTGAAGGTGCTGTCAGCAAATCTCTTTTTTAAGTTCGTTAAGAAGAGATTCGCTTTTACTAAATGACTGGTGGAGTAATTCCAACAGTTCTGCAGTTGTATGGGTAACGTCTTCTTCCTTCACAAAAGGATTCTTAATATCAAGATTCCATCCGCTTTCGGCAATTTTTTCTAAAGGAACTTCCCAAGCCTGTTCGTTTTCAACTCGCTTGTTCCACCATTCTTTTAGAGAAGAAAACTCGCTCTTTTGAATTGGCTTTGTTTTTGAATAAGATTTCTGACCTTCTGGAAGCTTGTGTTCCCAGAACCAGATTTCTTTAGTAGGTTCGCCCTTTGTAAAGAACAAGAGATTTGTCGCAACACTAGCGTAAGGCTGGAAAACAGAGTTAGGCAAACGCACAATTGTATGAACATTACACTGAGTCAAAAACTCTTCGCGGATTCTCTG
>CADBUT010000393.1 GCA_902797925.1 uncultured Spirochaetaceae bacterium | reverse complement strand
CGCAATTGACGATTATTACGCGCAGTACGGTGCAAAATAACAGATGAAGCTTTTCATTATTTCAGACATTCACGGCAGCGCGCTTGCTTTTAACAAAGCGGTTGAAGCTTTTAACCGCGAGCAGGCTTCGCTCATGGTTATTTGCGGAGATTATCTTAACCACGGGCCGAGAAACCCGCTGCCAGAAGGCCATGACACAAAGGCGCTTGCCGCTGCCTTGAACAGCATGAAAGCCAAAATCTGCGGCGTGCGCGGCAACTGCGACAGCGAAGTTGACCAGATGATGCTTGATTTTCCTGTTACAGAAGCTTCTTGCCGCATAATGCTTTTCGGTTCGCCGTGCCGTACAGTCTTTGTTCACCACGGGCATTTGTACACCAAGCAAAAAGCAGCAGAAATTACAGAGCCGGGCACAATTATTGTGAGCGGCCACACTCATGTGCCTGTGCTTGAATATGAAGACGAGCACTATTTTGTAAACCCTGGCTCAATCAGTCTGCCGAAAGACGGCAGCAGTGCGGGCTACGCAATAATTGAAACTGCTGAAAACGGCGCAATAAAAGAGATTTGTCTTAAAAAGCTTGACGGCACAACCTTTGCAAGCATAAGCTTTTAGCGGAAGGGCAGGGTGCAGACCGCGCACTGCCTGTTCTACTTTTTTGCAATCAGGCGGCTGTCGATGGCTTCTTTTTCACAGTCTCTTACAAAAAGCTCTTCAAATACAAGACCGCACGCACCTCTTGAAGTTTCTTCCGGATTTGAAGCTTCGGGTATAATTTCAACATGCTGTAAATCCGGGTAGAACTGATATTGCTTGAGAAGATTCTTGATGCTGTTTTCAAAGTCTTCGGTGTGAAAAGCTTCAAAACCGCTTATGAAAATCTTTTTTGCGTCAAAAACTGTAGAAAGATAGCTGAGTGTAATTGCTGTGTTTTCAAGAAACTGCTTTGCAATTTCCTTGTTGGAACGGACCTCAAGTCGCTGTTCATAAGTCAGATAATTGCCTGTATTCTGAAGTTCCTTTACTTTGAAAAGAACCGGCATTTCGCCTGCACAGCCATGTGCGCCGAGCATAGGTTTTCCATTAATAAAGAAAGACAATCCGCCGGTAATTCTTGAAAAGCGGAGCTTATCGTCTTTGTCTTCAATAAAATGCTGAATAACGGTTATAAAGCTGTCGTATTCTTTGTTGAACGAAACTTTTCCCCAGCTCCAGCAGCGTATATCATTTTCTACAAAAAGCGGAATGCTTTTTCCTTTTACGGAAATTTCTGAAGGCAGTGTGATACTTTCCTTTATATTGAAAGGCACAGAACGGAGAATTGAACTTTGTTTTGTGTCGCAGATGCCGGGAATTGCAATAGCTGCACCGGCAACTTCATATTCTGAAGTTTCCAGCATAGGGCATGCTGTGTTAAGGATAAAATCTGAAACCGATTCGATTTTGTTATTCCATTTGTGTTCAAATACAATTGTTCCGGCAATATTGCATATTGTGAGAATCTGGTATTCAGGCTGAATTTCAATTCCGGCTGCATATAATTTGTTTTCGCACAATCTTAGCGGAAGTTTTTTCAAGTTTGTCGGCTGTTCTTTAATCCAGCCCTCTTTTACCAGATACTGATAAATATGCGTGACCATGGCGCGGTCAATATCGAGCGTAGTTGAGATGCGGCTTCTTGTCATGTTCCTGTCTTGATAGACAAGCTTGAGCATCTGACAGATTTGTCTGTAATTAGTTTTTCCGAAAGAGATTCCCATAGGCTTCATTATCACAGTTTACTGCTGTTTGTGCAATAAGGTTCAGGTCATATGCAGAGTTTCGCAGAGAAAAGCATCAGCGAATAATGAAAATCGGTCATTGAGCGTAGTCGAAATGATCGATTTTTAATTTTTTTTCTAACGTAATTTCTGTTTATTGTGGCTTCGACTACGCTCAGCCACCGAATTGCAAAAACTCGGAATTAAATCTTTTAGAATAATCATTCTTCTTGAGATGAAACCCCAAGACCAAATAAGGCAAAATCGCCCTTTACCGGGTCGTCTGACCAAATCTGCTTAAGCTCTTCAGTTAAAAGCTCTGCTGTTTTTCTTGTTGCCTTTGCGTCAGGCGGAATAAGCCCGAGTTTAATTGATTCGTCAAGAACATGAACGTCTAAAGGAATTATGAGCTTTTCTTTTGGATACCATTGCCAGAAGCCTCTGTCTACGCAGGAGTTTGTTCTGACCATCCAGCGGGCAAACATGCAGAGCCGTTTTTTTGCAGAAGTTCTGCCTTTGGGCACAATTGCACACCCGGCAAAAATTTCTGAGAGAATGTCGATTATGTTCTTTTCCGGATTTTGCTGATAGCGCACTTTTACACAGGCTTCCAGACTGCCTGAATTGCACAAAATATTTTGCAGTGCGCAGAAAAGGCTGCATAAATCTTTGTAAGAGTAAAATCTGTAGAATTTGTCACATTCTTTTTTGTTACATGGAATAAAGCTGCTTTTAAAAGCGCCGCTTTTCAGCCATTCATTTATTCCGCCGGAATTGTCCGCAATATTCAGTATAATTTCAATTTTTGGCAAAAACTGCTTTCGGCTGCCAAAAGAAAGTGCAGAAGCTATAAAAGCTGCTGTTTCAGCATTCGGTTTGTCGGCGTAACGCCACAAAAAAAAGCTCGGGTCGCCGGAAATAAATTCCGGTTTTTCGTATTTATCAGCAAGAAACTTGAGTTTTTCAATTAATGCCTGTTCCATTTTTAGCTTTTTATAAGCTGACTGAAACCTGTAAGATTTCTGTGCCGTTTGCGTTTTGCCTTGTAAAGGTTTGCGTCAGCTTTTATTAAAAGAGATTCAAGTTCATGGTTTGATTCGTTAAATTCACATGCGCCTATACTTATAGACATTTTGAACGGAAGCGATGTTTCTTCGTTCCAGTTTTCGCAGGCTTTATCCAGTCTTGCTCTAATAGACTTTATATTTGACTTTTTCATGTCAAAAGCAACAACTACAAATTCGTCGCCGCCTATGCGTGCAATAATATCTGTTTCTCTGAATACTTTCTGGAAAATTTCTGTTTCGGCTAAAATCGCTTCGTCACCGGCATCATGTCCGAATGTGTCGTTGATTTTTTTCAAGCCGTCCATGTCGCCGTAAATTACAAGCCCTGTCCGCTTGTTTTGTGCGG
>CADBUT010000392.1 GCA_902797925.1 uncultured Spirochaetaceae bacterium | reverse complement strand
TAATAAATTTGTCGGACAAACAAATCCCCTCCCACCCATTGTTTGTCCGACTGCCTGATGGGCATGGCCGGTGCGTAACCGGCCTTTCTTTTTTCACAACAGTTTATTCTACAATAAAAGATCAATCCGTGAAAAACGTCAGTTTTGCTTCACAAAACTGACAGCGTATGTACAACGTTCCATCTATTTTAGATGTGCACAATTCGCAAAAACCGACGGCGAATGTACAATCTTCCATATAATGTAGATTTATTCCTCTAAATAGATTGACTAAAGTCTTGAGCTTTAATAACATAGAATATCATGCGTAAATTTAAGCAAAGCTTTATTTTATTTTCTCTTCTGATGTTTTTTTGTGCGGGGGTCTTTGGCATTTCGCTCGGACTGCTGCTTGCAAATACTGTTAATACAAAAAATATTGAAAACTTTACCGAATTTACAACAGCCCTGCCTACAAGGCTTCTTGACATAAACGGCGAGCTTATCACTGAATTTTCTTCTGATGAAAAACGCGAGCTTATTACAATAGACAGGCTGCCGCAGCACATGCTCAATGCGCTGCTTACACGCGAAGACCGCACATTCTACAGACACAGCGGCTACAGCGTAAAAGCACTTGTCCGCGCCGTAGTTGGACAGCTTACAGGCCAGGACCGCGGCGGCGGTTCAACACTGACACAGCAGATTGCCGGTACACTTTACTGCGACCGTTCAGATAAATCAATTAAACGCAAACTCAAAGAGCTTTGGTGGGCAATCCAGATGGAACGCCGCTATTCAAAGAATGATATTCTTGAGATTTATCTGAACAAGATTTACCTCGGCGGCGGAACTTATGGTGTAAGCGCTGCATCAAAATATTACTTCGGGCATCCTGCTTCAGAAATTACACCGGCAGAAGCCGCTGTTCTCGTTATTCAGCTTTCAAACCCGGCGGCTTACAATCCGTTTGAGCACCCTTCAATTGCACAGGACAGACAGAAATACGTTCTCGATGAGATGGTGTCGCTCGGTTACCTTACAAAAGAAGAAGCTACAGAATCCTTTGACGACTACTGGGCAACATTCGACTATACGCGTACAGGTACTTCAGCATTCTTTATGCGTGAAGATAAAGCGCCGTGGTTCAGTGAATACGTTCTGCGTGAGCTTAATTCGCTTATCTACGGAAAGGCGGACATTTACACCGGCGGTTTTACAGTCAACACAACGATGAACCTCAAGCATCAGCTTGCCGCTCAGGACATTATGGCAAGAACGCTTGAATATGCGAACAACACTTACCGCAAGTCAAGCGGTTCGCGCAGCTCTGACGCGGTCTCAACATACATTCCAATGGTTGAAATGCTCTCACTCCTTTTTGATATTCCAAAACTGAAGGTTGGTCAGGAAAGAACAGAGCTTGTAACACGCAGCACATACGAAGACCAGATAAACCCTATTCTTGATATCTTCTCTTTGATTTGCGGCATAGACAGCCTTAAAACCGAAGTTATCAACAGAACAAACGCAAAGCAGAAGCAGGATTCAAGCAAGACAACAATCGAAGGCGCATTCATCTCGCTTGAAAATGAGACAGGCTACATTACAGCACTCGTCGGCGGCAGCAAATTTGACGCAGAAAACCAGTTTATCCGCGCAACACAGGCACTTGTTCAGCCTGGCAGTACTTTCAAGCCGCTTTATTATTCAGCTGCAATTGACTCAAAGAAATATACGGCTACAACCCAAATCGATGACTCACCTGTTATCTTCTATAATGAAGACAATATTCCATATATTCCGAATAACTTTAAAGGCGAATGGCTCGGTACGGTTCAGCTTTGGTACGCACTTGCAAAATCAATGAACATTCCGTCTCTTAAAATATTTGAAGGCGTTGGCTTTGATGCTGCATTTGAACGTGCTTCAGCACTTCTCGGCATTCCAAAAGAAGAGCTTAATGCACGCCATTTTGACCGCGTTTATCCGTCTGCTCTCGGCATCTGTTCAATCAGACCGATTGAGCTTGCGCGTGCATTTGCTATTTTCGCAAATCAGGGAAAAGCTGTAACGCCTTTTGCAATCCGTTCAGTTGAAGACAGAAACGGTAAGGTTTTTGAAAATCCTGAAGCAAGAATCCGCTCTGAGCAGAAAAAGCTCGGCTCTGGTATTCAGGTTATTTCTCCGCAGACAGCCTATATCATGACAGATATTCTGACAAACTCTGTGCGCATGGGTACTCTTGCTTACGGCGTTCAGTGGGGCGCAAAGCTTCAGTACAAAAACTCTAACGGCGACCGCTACCAGATGCCGGCAGCCGGTAAGACTGGTACTACACAGAACTGGACCAATGCATGGGCAGTAGGCTACACGCCTTATTACACAGCCGCGCTCTGGTTCGGCTTTGACCAGCCGGGTCAGTCTTTGGGTCTTGAGCTTACAGGTTCTACACTCGCAGGTCCTGCATGGGGTGACTTTATGCGCATTGCCAACGAAGATATGCCTTATAAGGAATTCCCGATGCCGCAGACCGGGCTTGTAAAAGCTACAGTTTGTTCAGTTTCAGGCAAGCTTCTTACTGCAGAATGCGGCGACCATACAACAACAAAGTATTATCTTGAAGGTACGCAGCCTACAACAGTCTGTGACTATCATAAAAACAGGGAAGCTGCAAAAATTCTTGCAAAAAAACGCCTTGAAAACGAATACTACATGTCTGGTGTAATCTCACATGCAGATATAATTGATGATTCTGAACTTAAAGCTGATTTATCATTCCTTGATGAAAATTTCACTACTGAAGACGAACTGCAGCAGGAAGAAGACAATTCATTCTCTTGGAGTGATTTGTTCTCATTCGGCTCTAACAAGAAAAAGAAGCAGGAAATGCAGGATGAACAGCCTGTGCCAGAAACAGAAAATAACGGTTTAGACCCGTTCGGTATGAACGACGGGCCGGAACAGGAACAATCTGACCAGCCGGAAAACTTTTTGTTTGACTAAGCTTGAACCGCCAAAAAGGAGAAAGTAACGTAATGCTTGTTAATGTTGATAATATCAAAATCAAAAAGCGCGTTAGAAAAGATATGGGCGACTTGGATTCTCTCAAAGAAAGCTTGCGCCTTTACGGGCTTTTGAACCCCATCACGATAAACGAGCGTTACGAACTTATTGCCGGACACAGACGGCTTGAGGCAGCCAAAGCTCTCGGCTGGACGACAATTGACGCACAGGTTGTTTCAGTTTCAGACAAGATTACACTTCTTGAAATGGAACTTGAGGAGAACACACAGCGCGCAGATTTTTCGCAGGAAGAACTTATTGCAGGCTATACAGAACTTGAAAAGCTTAAAAACCCAAGCTTTATAAGGAAAGTCTTCAACTGGATTGCCAATTTCTTTACAGGAATCAATGAAACCTCTGAAGAAAAACGCCGCGAAAAAGAAATACGCGCAAAAATACTTCTGCTCTTAATTCCAGCGGGAATCATCCTTATTTTTGCGGGTGCAATTCTTTTCAAGAAAGGCTATATAAGCACAATCGTCCACGTCTTTTCTGACACATTGTCAGTTGTGCTTATCGTGATCGGGATCCTCAATCTTGCAAGACTTTTCCTATTCAGGAAATCCAGCAAAGATATTATGAAGTTTTAATATCCGTTAAAGCTTTAATATCCATAAATTTACAAAATAAAAAACTTCGCATTTGTAAAATCTCGTGCTATACTTGTTTATATGCCGCAACCAAAACTTTTTAGTGTTATAGACCGCGCGGTATTTGATTACCGCCTTATTGAAGAAGGAGATAACATTTTAGTTGGCGCGTCTGGTGGCAAAGATTCAACGGCATTAATTGAATATTTTGCCTACAGGCTTAAACAAAAGCGGGAAAATTTTTCTGTTACAGCGCTGAACATCGCTACAGAAATTGCTCCGCCTTTCAGCAAAGAACTTATAGAAATGTTTGCAAAATGGGAGATTCCGTTTAAGGCTTTGACAATTTCAGTATTAGACAGGCTGAAACCCGGCAGGACGATGAACTGCTGGTGGTGTTCGACACAGCGGCGCACAGAACTGAACAACTATGCCATTGCAAACGGCTTTAACAAGATAGCATTGGGCCATCACTTGGACGACATTCTTGAGACCCTGCTGATGAATGCACTGAATAAGGGTCAGCTTTCAACAATGCCGCCGCGGCTTGCCTACAACAAGTATCCTGTTACGGTTATACGTCCTCTTTGTATGGCACCGGTCACGATGATTCAGGAACATGCGGTACAGCAGGGGTACATTTCTTCTACGTGTACATGCTCCTATCAGGATAATTCCGGGCGGAAAGAAGCACGGAAAAGGCTTGAGGCATTAACAAACGGCAATATTGCCGAAAAACAGAGACTTTTTAACGCACTTCGGAATGTGCGCATGGAATATTTAACATATCCTTATAACGGCAAAGGAGCTGATTGATGATTACAATACCAGTTTTATCAACAACAGAGGCAATAATACATGCACTTGCTGTTATGTCAGATGCTCCGGAATTGAAAAGCTCTTTTGAAATAAAGGTATTTACGTCTGATACAGAAACCGATTCATTTTTAAGAAATAACAGCTGCGAGCTTGTTATACTTGACTTTACTTCTATTGACTTGCGCTGTGAGGATTTTTATAACAGACTGAAAACAGACACCACTTTAAAGTATTTAAACATTCTCGTAATTGTTGCGGACGAAGGCGAGCGCATGGCTCTTGAAATGGAACTCTGCCCCAACCTGCTTTTATGCGTCAACGAGCGCGAATTTCTTCGCAACTGCACAAGGCTTTTCAAGATTTTCAGCCAGAACATACAGTTTCTTTACAACAAGCTGCTGCAATATCATCTGGGCATAAACGGTGCGGGCACTTTTGTCTGTGACAACGATTCAGCCGATATTGTAATTTATGCCGACATGCTTGTGACATATCTTACAAACACAGGCCGCATAGACATGGACGGCAAATTTCTTTTGCAGACTTCGCTCATGGAAATGCTTCTCAATGCGCTTGAGCACGGCAACTGCGGCATAACATATGACGAAAAATCGCGCTGGCTTGAGTCAGGGCACGACATTCTTGAGCTTATTGCAAACAGAAACCGCCAGCCGGAAATAAAATCCAAAAAAATTACGATTGACTACAATGCATGCGAAAAAGAGACCAGTTTCTGCATAAAAGATGAAGGTATAGGCTTTGACTGGCGCGCAATGCTTGAAAAGGACATTCAGCCAGACTTGCACGGCATGGGCATTAAGATGACCGAGCGCATGGTTAAGCATCTTGCCTATAACGAGAAAGGCAATGAAGTTTATTTTACAATCGGAAATTCGCCGCATGCCCCGGAATTTATTGAAAAAGACCTGAAAATTGATAGCTATAAGCAGGGCGAAACCCTCAATATTGAAGGCAGCTCACCTGAAAAGCTTGCCTTCTTGATTGACGGCGCAATAACAGGCACATTTAGCGGCGGCAAAAAAATCGAGTATCTGCCGGGAAACATTTTTATTCCTCTTTTTAAACGTGAATCAGAGGGCGCAAGTTTTACGGTTGCAAAAGATGCAAAGCTTCTGGTAATCGAAAGGGCACTTGTAGACAATTTCTTTGCAAAAGAAATACCATTCAAGACGCTGTTTGAGACCTGCCTTAAGG
>CADBUT010000391.1 GCA_902797925.1 uncultured Spirochaetaceae bacterium | reverse complement strand
TAGACTTTGTTCTCGCCGTCGTCTTCCTGCATGGCTTCTTCAATACTGCCTGCGTGCGCTTCTGCAAATTTTGTGTTCCACAAATCAAGCGAAGGAAGCACCGCCGAAAGCCACGACGTAAAATGCAGCGAATTCTTTGCAAAATTGTCGCTTATAAGCGGATGCAGAAAAGATTGTGCACCACCCTGAACAAGGCGGCTGTTTTCTTGCAGCAGCGAGCGCACAAAAAGCTTCCGCAAAGATTCTGGAATGCAGCGCTTTTCGCTGTCGTGAATCTGTGCAAATTCGCTTTTGAACGCATCCCAGACAATCCATTTTTCTAGCGCAACGGCTTTGCAGCCTGTCTTTTCGCTATGCTTTATAGCCCAATCTGACCAAGTTTCCATTGCGATTGTCGACGGAAACACGAACTTCACGTTTTCTTGGTTGATAAATTCACAGATTATTTCTTCTATCGGACGGAAATCTTCTCTTGCAGCCATACTGCTTTTAATTATAGCAGAAAAACGGGGAAATTGGCATGAATTTTCAGTCTGGTTGTCCTGCTAAGTTTTATGCCTTTCCCTCATGCTTTTTTGCGCAAAAATATAGCGGAAACAGGTTTAGTGTGGTAAAATATAGCTCTATGAATTCGCTTAGCGTTCAACCCGGAAAACCGATGCCGTTTGGTGCAACACTTGAGCACGACGGTGTGAATTTCACTGTTTTTACAAGAAACGGAACACGGGTTTTTCTTGATATTTTTGAAAATGAAACTTCTGATGCGCCGTACTTTACTTACGAATTTAATCCGGCCGTAAACAAGACAGGCGACATCTGGCATGTCAAAGTTTTGGGACTTGGCGCGGGTGCGCTCTATCTGTTCCGCGTAGACGGGCCGTTTAAGCCGGAACAGGGACACCGCTTCAACAAAAAGCAGTATCTGCTTGACCCGTATGCAAAGGCATTGACGAATGTGTCTATCTTTAAGAACCTTTCACCTGACTATGCGCCGCCTGTAGATATCATGGACATTGAATTTGCCAAAACGATGTCAGCAGCTGGCTTTCCAAAGTGCATCGTTATTGATGATGATTTTGACTGGCAGGGCGACCGTCCGCTCAATTATCCGCTGAACCACTGCATTATATATGAAGCAAATTTGCGCGGCTTTACAAAAAGCCCAACGTCGAAAGTCTCTGCGCCGGGTACATACCGTGGTCTTATCGAAAAAATTCCATATTTGAAAGAACTTGGCATCACAAGCGTAGAGCTGCTGCCGATTCACGAATTTGACGCATACGAAAACACGAATGTGAACCCCAAAGACGGTCAGCGGCTCAAGAATTACTGGGGCTACAGCACGATAGCATTTTTTGCGCCAAAAGCTTCTTATGCCGCTTCAAAAGAAACAGGCGGTCAGGTTGCTGAATTCAAGACGATGGTGCGCGAAATGCATAAGGCCGGTCTTGAAGTGATTCTTGACATTGTGTTCAACCACACCGCCGAAGGCAACGAGCACGGCATAACGCTCAATTTCCGCGGCCTCGACAATTCGATTTACTACATTCTCTGCGAAAACCAGAAGCAGTATTATATGAACTATTCAGGGTGCGGCAACACTTTTAACTGCAACCACCCGGTTGTGCGCGAATACATTCTTGACTGCCTTAAATATTGGGTAATCAACATGCACGTTGACGGCTTCCGCTTTGATTTGGGCTCAATTCTTGGCCGCGACAGCAAGGGCACTTTGCTGCCGAACCCGCCCGTGCTTGAATGGATTGCCGAAGACGCGATTCTGCGTGACACAAAGATTATAGCCGAAGCTTGGGACGCGGGCGGAGCTTATCAGGTTGGCTGCTTTCCGGGCGGCAGATGGGCTGAATGGAACGACCGTTTCCGCGACGACATCAGGCGCTTCTGGCGCGGCGATGACCATCTTGTTACGGAAGCCGCAACGCGCGTTTCCGGCAGTTCAGACCTTTACTCGAATGACGGTCGGAAGCCTTTCCATTCGATAAACTTCATCACAAGCCACGACGGCTTTACGATGAACGATTTGGTCTCTTATAACGGCAAGCACAACGAAGAAAAC
>CADBUT010000390.1 GCA_902797925.1 uncultured Spirochaetaceae bacterium | reverse complement strand
TAAGCCCTTTTGAAGCGATGCCGCCGAGACGGTTCACATCGAAAACAGGCGCATATTCCGTGCCGAAACCGAATGTGCCGGAGCTGCCGATGAGCGGGTTGCTCAGGCGCACACCTTTAATTGAAACTGAAACGTCAGGTTCTCCGTTGAGCGGTTCTTTGCGCGGCTGGGCTTTTGACGAAAATGAATCTTTGAACTGCGGAAATTTGATTATGCGGCTGTCAAAGACAGGCCCGTCTTTGCAGCAGCGTTTGTTGCCCTCTGTCGTGTCAATCGTGCAGCCGAGGCAGACGCCCATGCCGCAAGCCATGTGTGCTTCCATGCTGAGATAGCACAAAACACCGGCTTCTTCTGCTATTTTTTTGACATAGGCGAGCATCGGGGTAGGGCCGCAAGCATAAACAGCTGAATAATTTCCGGCTTTTATGGTTTCAGCTGTAAGCGCGGCCGGCAACATGCCTTTAATGCCCACGCTGCCGTCGTCAGTTGTGATTACTAGCTTTTCAGGCTTTATTTTATCCAGACCGTATTTGCCGCTCTTGAAGCATGCGTAAAAATCATAAGACTTGTCTTTGAGCGTTTCTGCAAAACCGGCAACAGGTGCAACACCGATGCCGCCGCCGACAATCAGGGCTTTTCCGTTTTCAGTTTTTGGAAAGATGTTGCCGAGCGGGCCTAAGATGCTTATTTCGTCATCTTTTGCAAGGCGGCAAAGTTCTTTTGTGCCTGTGCCTTTTTCAAGAATCAGAAAAGTAATCTCTACATAGTCTTTTTTCTGCTCTGAATGGAAAACGCTGATAGGGCGGCCGAGCAGCACATCGCTTTTGAGTGCGTGCAGCATGTAAAATTGCCCCGGCAGCGGCTTTTTATCGCCTTTTACTGCAAGAACAAGCGCAAAGACGCTGTTTTCCGGCACTGCGCTTTTTTCAGCCTTGCAGGAAATCACCTTGCCTTTCGTAAATTCAGGATAAGCAACATTGTTGCAGTCTAAAATCTTTGACATAGAACCGCTCCTCGTTTTTGTTACTTTGAAAGACGTTCTGCAATCCGGTCGATGAAATCCCAAGAATTGAGAATCTCTTTCGGAGCAGGTTCGGCAAGCGCTTTCAAGTCACCTGTCATTATGCCGTCTTCAATAAGACCGAGCGTTGCTTTTTCAAGCTTGTGCGCAAAATCAACAAGCTCCGGCGTGCCGTCAAGCTCGCCGCGCTTGGCAAGCGCACCAGTCCATGCAAAGATAAGCGCAATCGGGTTTGTCGAAGTCTTTTCGCCCTTCAAATAGCGGTAGTAGTGGCGCTGAACTGTGCCGTGTGCAGCTTCGTACTCGAATTTTCCGTCCGGCGAAACTAGAACGCTCGTCATCATAGAAAGGCTGCCGCTTGCAGAAGCAACCATGTCGCTCATTACGTCGCCGTCATAGTTTTTGCAAGCCCAAAGAATGCCGCCTTCGTGCTTCATTACGCGCGCAACAACGTCGTCGATGAGTGTATAAAAGTAGGTCAGGCCGTTCTTATCAAAATCAGCCTTGAATTCAGAATCGAAGATTGTCTGGAAAATTTCCTTGAAGCGGCCGTCGTAAGTCTTGCTGATTGTGTCTTTTGTGGCAAACCAGACATCAACCTTTTCGTCGAGCGCGTATCTGAAGCAGCAGCGCGCAAAGCTTTCTATAGACTTATCGAGGTTGTGGATTCCCTGAATGACGCCCGGGCCTTTCATCTGCATGATTGTCTTGCGTGTTTCGTTGCCGTTCTCGTCTGTAAAGACAAGCTCCGCTTTTCCGGGGCGGTCAACGTACATTTCGCAGTTCTTGTAAACATCGCCATAAGCATGTCTGCCCATGATGAAAGGCTTTTTCCAGCTTTTTACGGCAGGTTTTACGTTCTTTACGATAATCGGTTTTCGGAAAACTGTGCCGTCAAGTTCTGCCCTGATTATGCCGTTCGGGCTTGGCGTAAGCTGCTTGAGCTTATATTCTTCCATGCGCGCAGCATTCGATGTGATTGTGGCGCATTTTACGCCAACGCCGAGCCGCTTGATTGCGGCAGCAGCCTCGTATGTGATTTTATCATCTGAATCGTCGCGGGCTTTCAAGCCCAAATCGTAATATTCTGTTTTTAAATCTACAAAAGGTTCAAGAAGCTTTTCTTTGATTACAGCCCAAAGAACTCTGGTCATCTCGTCGCCGTCAAGCTCGGCAACCGGTGTTTTCATTTGAATTTTAGCCATTTCTACCTCACATGGAAAAAACGAACTCTCCAGATGCACCTTCTGCATGGAGAATTTCTTCAATAGAACATACCATAAAAAGCCCCCCGTTTTCAACAGCCGCCCTTGCCCCAGCGTTGTGCATTCGTTACAAGATTTGCCGCATGGCAAATCTTGGCCGTTTTGCTTGATAAGACAAATATCGTAGAAAGAGCTATTGCAAAACGCCTTGACTTTGGTGCGATATTAATGATATTTTCTATAGACTAGTTTAAATTTATATTTACACAAGGAAGGATTTTATGTTGTTGTCTGTCTTGCAAGCAGCTCAAGCTCCAGCAGGTTCTGCCGGTCTCTTAAGCCTGCTTCCAATTGTACTTATTTTCGTTATTTTTTACTTTTTCATTATTATGCCTCAGAACAAGAAGCAGAAAGAAACTGAAAAAATGATTTCAGCTCTCAAGAAGGGTGATAAGGTTATAACAATCGGCGGAATTCATGGTGTTGTTTCTTCAACAAAAGAAAAAACCGTTATTGTAAAAGTAGACGATTCTACAAAGCTTGAATTTTCACGCTCTGCAATTGCATCAGTTGTAACTGACGAAAAATCAAAAGATAAAAATTCAAAAGCGGAAAAAACTGCTGAAGCTGAAAAAATTGAAGCAACAGATTCTAATTCAGAAGCTGCAGAATAAAAATAAATACATTTCGGAGAAAAAAAGAGTATGAGCAAACGTAACCGTTTTTTCATTATTCTTGTGGTCCTTGTTCTTTGTTTTGCCTTCCTTTGGCCGTCAATTGCGTGGTATTTCCTTACCCCAAAAGATGCCCAGACACTGGCACTTGGTTCACTTGAAAAAATCAAAGATTATTCGCACATCATGGCTGCCCAGGATGTTGCCGCTTTGTCTGCTTCTGCCCGCACAAACAGTGCTGCAGAACTTCCAGCTGAATTCAGTTATTTGAAAGCTGAAGCTAAGAATAACTGCAAGCTTTATAACAAGCCTGTTCCAGAAACCTGGACATACGGCACAGTATTAGGCGCATTTTCTTCTCAGGATGAATTGATTTCAGCTATTGAAAAGAAATACCGCGATGAGATTTTGAAAAACAAGAATCTTTACAGCCGTTCTGTAAAACTTGGTCTTGACTTGTCAGGCGGTATGAGCGTTATCGTTAAAGCTGATCTTCAGGCTGTTCTTGATGCACAGGGTGAAGACGCTGTTGATAATCCTCAGCAGATTAAAGATGCTGCAATGGCTCAGGCTATTGAAACTTTGAAAAGCCGCATTGACCGCTTCGGTTTGACAGAGCCTGTAATCCGCAAGCAGGGTGAAGACCGCATTTATATTGAAGTTCCTGGTGCAGCAGAAACAGAAAGCATCAACTCAATCATTATGGGTAAAGGCATTTTGAATTTCCGCTATGTTGATATGGAAGCTTCAAGTGCTTTCAATGCATTCTACAGAGCAAATCCTGCAAATGTTTTTGATGCAAACGGCAATCTTCTTGATCCTTCACTTGTTCCGGAAGGAAAGGAAGTTATCGGTCAGTATACAAAAGATTCATACGGACTTGATGAAAAAATAGGCTACCTTGTAGTTGAAAAAGTTCCTGTTCTTGACGGTAAGCATATTAAATCTGCAAAAGTCGGAAGTGACAACATCGGCAAACCTCAGGTTCACGTTGAGCTTGATGCTGAAGGTGCTGCAATTTTTGGTGAATTCACAGCAGCTCATGTAAACGAATACATGGCAATCGTTTCAGACAACAAGATTAAATCTAATGCATGTATCAACGAACCGATTCCTGGCGGACACGTTGCAATCAGCGGCTTCTCTTATGAAGAAGCCCAGAACTTGCAGAAAGTTCTTCAGACAGCATGGCTTTCAGTTCCACTTGAAATTGAAAACCAGCAGGTTATCGGTGCCGCTCTTGGTGAAGCTGCAATTCAGCAGGGCTTAAAAGCACTTATAATCGGTCTTATTGCTGTTCTTGTGTTTATGATTATCTGGTACTTGGGTGCAGGTTTCAATGCCGTTGTAGCTCAGATTTTGAACCTGTTCATCATGTTCTCATTCTTGTCTGCAATGGGATTGACATTAACACTTTCAAGTATCGCCGGTATGATTTTGACAATCGGTATGGCTGTTGACGCCAACGTAATTATTTTTGAGCGTATCAAAGAAGAGCGCAGACTTGGCAAGAGCCGCGCAGCTTCAATTGCAGCTGGTTTTGACCACGCACTTTGGGCTATTTTGGACTCTAACATCACTACATTGATTGCTGCCTTGTTCCTTTCTATGCTTGGAACCGGTACAATTCAAGGTTTTGCTGTCAGCTTGGCAATCGGTGTTTGTTCGTCTGTATTTACTGCACTGGTTGTTTCTCATCTTATGTTTGACTTCAATACAGACGTTATGCGTAAAGAGAAACTCAGTATCGGCTGGAGTGTAAAATAATGAAAAAGATTATTCATTTTAGTAAAGCATATATTCCATGCGTAATTTTAAGCTGTGCAATTATTGCACTTGGAATTGTTTCCGTTTTTACACGTGGAATCAATTTTGGTATTGATTTCAAGCCGGGTTTAATTCAGGAAGTCCGCATTGTTCCTCCTGCTATCAGCCTGACTTATGAAGGTGCTTCAAGTGTAAGTGTTGAAACAGCTTCTTCTGGTGTAACTCTGGTTATTACAGGCGCTGCAGATAATGATACAATTCCTTTTTATTACGGACAGAATCAGACAATCAGTGAAATGGTTGCATCGCTCAATTCTGTAGACGGTGTTAAAGCAACAGCTCTTATTTCGGGTTCAGAATCTGCAATCGGTTTGTTTGCAAACTCAGAAGTTTCTTCTGTTCTTTCAAAGACACCTCTCAGCCTCTACAAAGCCGGTGAAAAGCCTTTGGCAACTGTTGATGAAGTCCGTGATTCTTTGAGCAGCTTGGAAGGCATTTCTGTAAAAGCTACAGGTACAGGTAATGACATTGCATTCCAGATCCGTGCCGGAGATGACGGCAAAGACAAAGAAGTCCGCAATACAAGAAGAAACCAAATTTACAATGCATTGTCTGCTAAATTCGGCAAAGACAATATTGCAATTGTAAAGACTGACTTTATCGGTTCTAATTTCTCAAAAGGATTGGTTTTAGGTTCTATCGTTCTTGTTCTTGCAACTTTAGCATTGATTTGTGTGTACGCAACAATCCGTTTTAAGTGGGATCTTGCTCTTGCAGCTGTTCTTGCAATTATTCATGATGCACTGATTATGGTTGCATTTGTTACATTCACACAAATGGAATTCTCTTCGATTACAGTTGCAGCCATTTTGACAATCATCGGTTACTCAATCAACGATACTGTTGTTGTTCTTGACCGTATCCGTGAAAATATCAAAATCTGTAACCTTAAATCATTCAAAGATATCTGGGATCTTTCTCAGAGTGAAATGATTTCACGTACAATTATCACAACAGTAACAACTTTACTTGCTGTACTTTCGCTTTATTTCTTTACAACAGGTTCAATGAAAGACTTTGCTCTTGCATTGGCTGTCGGTATGATTTCCGGCGTTTATTCTACAATCTACATCGCAGGTTCATTCGCCTGCCTTTGCAGAAGAAACTGGAAACCTTCTGATGAAGTAAAGCAGACTGTATAAGTTGATTTAACTTTGTCATTGCCGGACTTGATCCGGCAATCTATAAATATCTGTATTGAATTAACTAGATTATCGGGTCTGGCCCGATAATGACAATAATTTCACTTAATTAAAGCCCGAAAGATTACTGGTCTTTCGGGCTTTTTTTTGTTATGCTGAAACTATGGTAATAAAAAAGGCTGAAATTCTGGGCTACTGTATGGGTGTCAGGCGCGCTGTTGAAACCGCCGAGCTTGCATGCAGAGAAAATCCCGATAAAAAGATATTTACACTAGGACCGCTCATTCACAACAATTCTGCGCTTGAAGTGCTTGCTGAAAAGGGCGTCAATGTCTTAAAAGAAGATGCAAGCGACCTTGCGGCAGACGCTGAAAATTCGGTTGTGATTGTGCGCGCGCACGGTGTTCCGCCGCTTGTAATGCAAAATCTTAAAAGCAGGGGCGTGACCGTAATTGATGCAACTTGCCCGCGCGTGCTTTCAAGCCAGAAAAGGGCGGCAGATTATGCCAGGCGCGGTTATACAGTCTTTCTTGCCGGAGATAAGAACCACGGCGAAGTTGTGGGCATAAGCGGCTACGCACGCGCATCTGGCGCAGACTGCATCGTAATAGAGCACAAAGAAGATGCTGCCGCTGTTACGCATGTGCCCGAAAAGTCTGTGCTTTTAAGCCAGACCACAATCTCAAGAAGCGAATATGACGCCATTGCCGCCGTGCTCAAAGCCAAGAATGATGCGCTTGTGGTGCTCAACACAATCTGCCCTGCAACAGATGAGAGGCAGAATGCGCTGATTGAGCTTTGCAAGAACGTTGACGGCATCTTGGTTATCGGCGGCAGGCACTCTGCAAACACCAAAAGACTTTTGCGCACGGCTCAAGATTTGTGCGCCCACGCCGCGCTAATCGAAACGGCGGAAGAGATTCCGCAAGAGTTTTTTGCGCTTGAACGGATTGGCCTTACAGCCGGTGCATCAACACCTGATTTTGTAATAGATTCAGTAGAAGACGCCTTGCTTGAGCACGGCCATAAAATCTAATACATACTTGCCGTATGTGTTAAAAATCGCTAAAATAAAGAAATATAAAATGACAATGCTGCTTTTTTAAAGCTAAAAAGCAGTGTTTGGTAAAGAGGATTTTGATGAAAGCAATCGAATTGGAAAAGGCTTACGAGCCTAAATCTTTTGAAGACAGAATTTACAACGAATGGGAGAGCAAAGGCTATTTCAAGCCGGCAAGCGATGAAAAGTCTCCTGTTCATGAGCAGTACAAATGCCAGTGCAATAGCTGCAAAAAGACAAACACATACTCTGTCGTCATTCCTCCACCAAACGTCACAGGCGTGCTCCACATGGGTCACGGCTTGAACAACACACTTCAAGACATCGTTGTGCGCTATCACCGCATGAAAGGCGACAACACTCTTTGGGTAACAGGCACAGACCACGCCGGAATTGCAACGCAGAACGTAGTTGAGCGTCAGCTTAAAAAAGAAGGCAAGACCCGCAACGACCTGGGGCGCGAAAAATTCATTGAACGCACTTGGACTGTAAAAGAAGACCACCACAATACAATCGTTAAGCAGCAGCGAAAGCTCGGCAACTCAACAGACTGGGAACGCGAACGCTTTACGATGGACGAAGGCTTGAGCAAAGCCGTCCGCGACGTTTTTGTTACGCTTTACGAGCGCGGCCTTATGTACCGCGGAAAACGCCTTGTAAACTGGTGCCCGCGCTGCGGCACTGCTCTTGCAGATGATGAAGTAGACCATGAAGATACACAAGGCGCGATGTATCACATCTATTATGAATATGCAGACGGCAGCGGCCGCATTGAAGTTGCAACAACGCGCCCTGAAACATTCTTTGGCGATACAGCTGTTGCCGTAAACCCTACAGATGAACGCTACACCGCGCTTGTCGGCAAGAAGCTCAAGCTTCCGCTTACAGGCAAAGAAATTCCGATTATTGCAGATGATTATGTAGACAAAGAATTCGGAACCGGTATGGTAAAGATTACGCCGGCACACGACCCGAACGACTGGGAAGTAGGCTTGCGCCACAATCTTGAAGTTATCAACCTTTTAACGCCAGACGGCCGCCTCAACGAGAATGTACCAGAAAAATACCGCGGCTTGAACCCTGAAGAAGCAAGAAAGCTCGTAATTGAAGATCTTGAAGCGGCAGGCCTTTTCAAGGGTGAAGAAAAGATGGTTCACTCTGTTGG
>CADBUT010000389.1 GCA_902797925.1 uncultured Spirochaetaceae bacterium | reverse complement strand
CGTAGCTGCTGTAAACTGGCGGAAAAATCTCGCCGTCAAGCGAACGCAAAAGTGCGTCTTTGGCTATTTCTTTGTATTGCAGCAATTTAGCAGCATATATTTCGCGGAACGCACGGTATTCAGTGTTTTGCCACGCTTTTAATACGGCGGCTGTCGTTGAATCATCTTGGTTATACGGCTTTACGCGCTTTTTTAAAAGCTCATCTTGAAGCGCGGCCGGAATATTCAGCCAAAAATATGCGCCGCTATAAAAGCCTGCGTCAAAGCTGCTGAAAATTTCGGGCTTGTTCTTCCAGAGCTGCCACTTTTCGTTTTCTTCATTGCTTTCGGGCTTTTCACCAAAGCTGCCGCAGCTTATAAGCCAGTCTGTTTTTTTGCCGTAGCCGCGCACAAATGTTTCAAGCCAGCCCAAGCTTTCCGCCGGTTCATTTTGATAAGTCGAAGAAAACGCGAGCGTCAAAAGTTTGCAGTTCTGCGCTTCAATCCATGCGCTCGCTTCGGCTATAAAAGAGGCCGGCTCTTGCGCCTTGCAGAGCACGTCAAAATCAAAAGTGACAATCACTTTGCCGAGGTTAAGCTTTTTAAGCTCATCAAGGCCGCACACATAAAACGCGCTGAAAATGTGCTCCGCGCGCGCACTGTCAAACTTTTCAAGCTCAGAAAGATTTTTCTTTATGTATTGTTGATTTGAGCGCTTCGCCAAATCATCAAGCTTATAAGACGGAACCCAGTAAACTTTTTTGATTGCGCCACATTCTATAAGCCGACCGACCCAATTGAAGCTCGTAATTTCAGAGTCATAAGAACTTACGTCGTTGTGCTGGTCAAACAGCACAAGCGTGTCGCAACCTTTTAGCGCGGCCTCTGCATGAAGCACCACATCAAACGAAAGCCCATGCCTGTCGCTCAAAAAGACCAGCCGCCGCGGCCGCGCACAAGAAAAAACGAGAGCGCCAATAAAGCATATCAATACCGCAAAACTGATTTTCTTCATAAGGTGGTAAATATTAGATTTTGAGTCTGACAAGCTTTTTCTATAACCCATTTGTTTAAGTATCTACTTTCTTTCTGGAAATCTTTCATATTCTTTTTTGCATAATTCTGATATTTCTTCACATTGATTTGAGGCAAAACAAAATCTGTACTTAACAAGATTATTCCTCTTAAAAAAACTTTTACAAAATGGCGGAACACACTCAAGGCTTAATTCTATATCAAAATCTATTGTATTATTTTCTCTGTTGAATTCTATTAATTGAAATGCGATATTTGGTTCCATAAAACATAATCCATCACATTCTGGTTGTTTAAGCTTTGCTATCTCAGAAAACCACTGAGCAATTCTCAACCAATCATATGATAGTAAAAATGGGTCTGTATTTTTCCAGCTCTTTTTATTATCAATTACTTCAATATTTATTTGAAGCCAATTTTTATCAAATTCATCATCATCATCATTAATGTCTGGAAATTGATAATTTTCAGTTGACAATATAATAGTTTGCTTTTGTTTATTGCTAAAAGAAATCATAAACTATATCCCTACACAAAAGTATAAGCTCGAATAAAAAAATCTACAAGTTAGCAGCGCAAATTCGACAACTTGACAAATTTGAGATATACTATCACACATGATAACTTTAACTTTTTCAAATTCATCGACCATTAGTGTACGTCCGGGAATGCAGCCGAAAGACTTTCTGGACAAAATTGCAGAAGCCGAAAATGTTTCTGCTGCCGACATTGCCGCAGTGCGCATCAATAATGAAGTTTGTTCGCTGACATATTCCATTGACTACAATGCTTCGATTGAGGCTGTACTCGCAAATTCAGCTGAGGGTGCTACGATTTACCGCAGAACACTCTGCTTTGTTCTTGCAGCAGCGGCACATACGCTCTTTCCAGATAAGCGGCTTATTGTAGGCCACAGCCTCGGTCACGGTTACTACTACACGCTTGACGGCGACAAGCCTATAACGCTTTTTGAGATTTCTCAGCTTAAGGCGCAGATGCATCTGCTCGTTGAGAAAAACCTTGAAATTACGCAGACTGCCGTTTCTTACGAAGAAGCGCTTAAGATTCTTGAAGATTTGAATCTTCAGCAGACAAGAAAATCTCTTGAGTTCCACTGCCCGCCACGCATAATAATGAACCAGCTTACAGGTTTTTCTGACCTCTATTATCTGCCTCTGCTTCACCGCACTGGCAGACTTACAGCTTTTGACCTTACTCTTTATGAAGACGGATTTCTTCTCCGCTTTCCGCCTTCACACACGCCTGGCAAGCTTGATGACGACACAGGTAACCCGAAGCTTTTTAACGTATATAAACGCTACAAAGACTGGGGTAAGCGCATCGGCGTAACAGCTGCACCGGAATTGAACCAGTTTGTTCAAGACCGTACTTTTAGAGACTTTATTAATATAACCGAAACTTTGCAGAACAAATGCTTTGCAGACGCAGCGGATGCAATTCACCAGAAAGGAAATGCAAAAGTTGTACTTATTGCAGGACCTTCAAGTTCAGGTAAAACAACATCCTCTAAGAAACTTGCACAGCAGCTGCAAGTCAACGGCTATACGCCTCGCGTAATAAGCATAGACAATTATTATGTCGGCAGAGAGAACACACCGAAAGACGAAAACGGAAACTACGACTACGAATGTCTTGAAGCACTTGATATTGCGCTGCTCAACGAAAATCTTGTACTGCTGTTCAACGGCGATGAAATTGACGTGCCGACTTATGACTTTGTTGCAGGCGCAAGGCGCTACACCGGCAAGAAAATGCGGCTTGAAAAGAACGATATTCTCATCCTTGAAGGAATTCATGCCTTGAATGATAAGCTTACGCCGCTTATAGACCCGTCTCTTAAGTTTAAGATTTACGTTTCGGCTTTGACACAGCT
>CADBUT010000388.1 GCA_902797925.1 uncultured Spirochaetaceae bacterium | reverse complement strand
GCGCGATTTGCCAGTTTTTAAAGAGCTTTTCGGTTCAGGCGAACAGCTCGGCATGAAGTTTGACTATTGTGTTCAGACTGCACCGCGTGGGCTTGCAGACGCATTCATTTTAGGCGAAAAATTCATCGGCGATTATTCTTGTGCGCTCGTTCTCGGTGACAATATTTTTTATGGTCAGAGCTTTTCGCAAACGTTAAAGAATGCGTATAATTCAGTTGAAAAGAACAAAGGCGCGGTAATTTTCGGCTATTACGTAAAAGACCCGACCCAATATGGCGTCGTTGAATTTTCTAAAGACGGAAAAGTAACAGGAATTGAAGAAAAGCCCAAAAAGCCGAAGTCGCACTACGCAGTGCCCGGCTTATACTTTTACGACAATTCAGTTGTAGAAATTGCTAAAAACGTAAAGCCTAGCGCCCGCGGTGAAATCGAAATAACATCAGTAAATAACGCCTATCTTGAGAAAAAAGCGTTGTCGGTAGAGCTTTTAGGGCGCGGCATGGCATGGCTTGACACGGGCACTTATGACGGTTTGCATGAAGCTTCTAATTTTGTCGCGACAATTCAGAAGCGGCAGGGCTATTACGTTTCTTGTATTGAAGAAATTGCATTCAGAAACAATTGGATTTCTGCTGACGATTTACGGAATCTTGCAAGCGGCTACAAAACTGAATACGGAGAATATCTCCGCTTTATTGCAGAAGGAAACTGATATGTCTTTTACTTTTACAAAATGCCCGATTGAAGGGCTTTATGAAATACAGCCAGAAATTCATGGTGACCAGCGCGGCTTTTTTATTGAAACATATAATAAAGAAGAATTCTTTGCTGCCGGTCTTACAATGAATTTTGTTCAGGACAATATGTCACGTTCAAAACGCGGCGTGCTCCGCGGGCTTCATTTTCAGAAAACACACCCGCAGGGCAAGCTTGTTTCTGTTATTGAAGGCGAAGTCTTTGACGTTGCCGTAGATTTGCGCACCAGCTCCCCGACTTTCGGAAAATATCATGGCGTTTATCTTTCAGCTGAAAAGCACAATATGTTTTATGTTCCGGAAGGCTTTGCGCATGGTTTTGTGGTAATCTCTGATTCAGCAACTTTCTGCTATAAATGCACCGATGTTTATCATCCCGAAGATGAAGGCGGCATCCGCTGGAATGACCCGACTGTAGCGGTTAAATGGCCTGATTTTGGTTCAGAGCCTTTACTTTCAGAAAAAGACACAAAATCGCCATTTTTTGATAAGACACAAAAATATTTTTAGGATTCAATTATGATTTGGTTAGTCGGATACAAGGGTATGCTCGGAACAGAGCTTTGCAATGTGCTTAAAAACGAAAACCTGGAATTTATTGGAACAGAGATTGAAGTTGACATTACAGATTACAATATCCTTCAAGAGTTTATAGCTTCTCAAAAGAAAAAGAACATCAATTTTTCTTGCATCATAAACTGTGCTGCTTATACAAACGTAGACAAAGCTGAAAGTGATAAAGATCTCTGCTATAAAATAAATGTAACAGGTCCCGAAAATCTTGCTAAAATTGCTGAACAGAACAAGATTCCGCTCGTTCATATTTCAACTGACTATGTTTTTGACGGCAAAGCATCAGTGCCATACACAGAAGACATGGAAATAAATCCGACCGGTGTATACGGCACAACCAAGGCTTATGGAGAAAAAGCTATTCAAAATCAGACTGAAAATTATTTTATAATCAGAACGGCGTGGCTTTATGGAATTTACGGGCGAAACTTTGTAAAGACAATGCTGAGAATTTTTAAAGAAAAAGGTGCTGTTAAAGTCATAAATGATCAGTTCGGCACACCGACATACGCAAAAGATCTTGCACGCACGCTCGCTTTTTTTGCAAATGCTTTTGAAAATCAGCAGACATTGCAGACCAATCTTACGCCGGGCATCTATCATTTTACAGATATGGGACAAATAAGCTGGTATGACTTTGCATGCGCAATAAATGATGCGGCTTTTGAACAGGGGCTTATAACTCAAAAAGCAAAAGTTTCTCCATGTACTACAGAAGAGTATCCTACTCCTGCACCGCGCCCTGCTTATTCAGTACTGTCAAAAGAGAAAATATCTAAAATATTGCCATGGCAAATTCCTGACTGGCATGAAAGTCTTTTAAATTACTTGAAAGAAGAAAAAAGTGCTATAATATAGCCGTTATTTTGGGGAATCTTGTGAAAATTGTTAAGATAAAAAGTGGTCTTGGGAACCAGATGTTTCAATATGCGTTCGCAAAAGCACTTGAAAAACTGACAGGTGAATCAATCATGCTGGATTTATCTCAATACAAGATTGAGCACCTCCATAACGGCTATGAGCTTAAAAAGCTTTTCGACATTGACTTGCCGGAAGCACCGAAAGAGACAGTAGAGCTTTTGAGCACGATACCGGATAATCTTATAAAGCGCATACAGCGTAAGTTTTTCACCAAGCCGACGCATTACATCGAAGATGAATCAGTTTTCAACGGAAATGTCTTTGAAATGCAGGGCAGCTGCTATTTTGAAGGCTACTGGCAGTCTGAAAAATATTTTGAGCCGGTAAAAAACAGCATACACGACATTTTCAAGTTCAAGCCGCCGATAAATCATTCTACGGAACAGATGATAAGCCAGATTGACGGCTCAACGGCCTCAATGCATGTGCGCCGCGGTGATTATCTGCTCGGCAAAAACAGAAGCCTCAACGTCTGTACGATGAATTACTACAATTCGGCTGTCAACCTGCTTCAAAGCTATCATTCAATCGATAAGATTATCGTGTTTTCAGACGATATTCCGTGGTGCAAGAAAAACCTGTCTTATAAGAACATTGAGCTTGTTTTTGCAGACTGGAACACTGCAGAAGATTCATGGCAGGACATGTATCTTATGAGCAAGTGCAATCACAACATCATAGCGAACAGCTCTTTCAGCTGGTGGGGCGCATATCTCAACGAACACTGGAACAAGATGGTGATTGCACCGGAGCAATGGAAACGGAACGAGAAAAGGAATCTCCGCATAATTCCGTCAGATTGGACATCACTTCCGCTATGAAAGAATCTGTTGCTGTTGTAATTCCGGCTTATAATGCGGAAAGCACGCTTGAAAAAGCTGTTCAAAGTGTCTTAGCGCAGACTGTGCCTGTTGAGACAATCATAATTGTCAACGACGGCTCAAAAGACGGCACGCTAAAACTTGCGGAAAGCCTGAAAGAAAAGTCTGCCATTTCGGCAAATGCACCCGAAATCAAGATTATCTCGACAGAGAATTCTGGCGTTTCACATGCAAGAAATACAGGCATAAAAGCAGCTTCAACCGAGTTCATTGCTTTTCTTGACAGCGATGATTCATGGCATGCTGAAAAAATCGAAAAGCAGCTTCAAATCTTTGCAGAGCATAAAGATGCGGCACTTGTATCAACTTCAAGTACAGTCAAGAAAAGCTTCAGCGGCAAGACAAAACTAATCGGCTACTGGCATCTGCTTATCAGAAATCATGTGATAACTTCTTCTGCAATGGCAAAGACGGTTGTTTTGCAGAGCTTGCTGTTTGATGAAACGCTTAAACGCGCAGAAGACTACAACCTTTGGCTGAAAATCGGCAAAACAGGTAGCCTATATTTCATCGACGAAGAGCTTGTGTTCTTTGCAGACAAACGCACATTCGGGCAAACGGGGCTTTCAAAAGATTATCATGCTTTAAGCCGTGATGAGCTGCGTGGCTTTATAAAGCTTTATAAGGCACACACATTGAACATTTTTCAGTTTGCTTTTGGCTTCTGCATGTCTTGTATAAAATATGCACGCAAATGTATACTTATGTTCATATATGAATACAAAATTTGAGTAATATGAGCAAACTATGATTAAATTGCTGTTCACTGCATCGCGTGCATCGCACATAATGCAGTTTCATCAGACATATATCGATTATTATCTTTCTCACGGAGTTCAAGTATACACAGCCGCACAAGGCCAAGTTGATTTACCGGATGTAATTCATACAAATATCGTCTTTGAAAAGCAGAATTTGCTGAAAAATATTAAGAGCATCATGTTTCTGCGCAAGTTGATAAAGCAAGAATCAATCGACATTATTATTTCCAACGCCACACTCGCCGGAATCATGACACGGCTTGCAGTTTTTACACTTTTTAAGAAGCCTAAAGTCATTCACAGTTGCCACGGCTACTTGTTCTCAAAATCAAGCAAATTCATCAAAAAATTTGTTTTTATTTCTATAGAGAAAATCTTGTCGCCGGTTACAAAACTCGTGCTGACAATGAATCAAGAAGATTTTGATTTTGCAAGAAAGTACAAGCTTGCAAAAAAGATAATAAACATTCCAGGCATCGGCTATGTTCCGAAATTTCAAAATCAGATTAAAGCGGAACAAATGTCTGAACAAATGACATTATGCCGTAACTTTATAGCTGTCAAAAATGTTTATGTAATTGTATACGCAGCTGAATTATCTGCAAGGAAAAATCAAACTCAGTTAATTGATTTGCTCTATCCCCTGCTTTGCAAGCACCAAAATTGGCGCGTCATTCTTGCAGGTGACGGTGCTTTAAAAGAAGAGCTTGCAAACAAGATAAAGTCATTAAACATTGAAGACAAAATCCTTTTGCCGGGTTTTATCAGCAATATTTATGATTTGCTTTCAGTTGCAGATGTTGTCGTTTCAACAAGCAAAAGCGAAGGACTTCCGTTCAACATTATGGACGCAATGACTTTTGGCGTGCCTGTTGTTGCTTCTGACGTAAAAGGACATTCAGATTTGATTGTCAACGGTCATAACGGCTTTCTGTTTGATTTAGGCAGCGTTTCAGATTTTGACAACAAGCTTGAAACTCTTGAGAGAGACACAGCGTTAAGACATCGTTTTGTTGAAAACGCAAAATCAACGATGAAGAAGTTTTCGATTGAAGCCGTCAAGCCACAAGTTCTTGATGCTTATGCCGAAGCTGATTTGAGATTGAAATTTTGATAATTACTTGTTATATTTAGATTTATTCAATTTAGATATAAGCCGTTAAAATAGAAAATGGAATTATAAATGATTAGCGAAAACCAGAAGACATTAAATAGATTACAGATTTTTCTTGATTTGATGAGCGTTCCTGTATCATTTCTGCTTGCATATTTCTTCAGATTTGATATTTTCAACGGTACGAACAACATGACATTTGATACGAATGTTCTGCTGGTTTTTCTGTTGATGCCGGTATTTTTCCTGTCATATAGCGCTTTAGGTCTTTACAGTTCTCGAAGAACAAAGCCACTTGGAACAGATATTACCGCCATAGTTTATGCAAACTTATTTGCAGCTATCGTTTTTTCATTGATTCTTTATGTCGGGAAAATCATGCACTTCTCGCGTTATGTAGTTGTGCTTTTCACCATATTCAACACAGCCATAACAATTACTACAAGACTTTCAATAAGGCTCATTCTTACAACTTACCGCAAGAAAGGCTATAACAAGCGTTTCTGTCTTGTAATCGGAACAAACGACTTGAGCAGAAGATTTATCGAAAAAACTAGAAAGCACCCGGAATGGGGCTATGAAATTACAGGCATTGTTGCTGAAAACGATTATAAAAAAAGCAATTTTTGGGGCATCTCGATATTGTCTAATATTTCAAAGCTTTCAGATGTGCTTTCAAACAGATACTTTGACTTTGTTGTTATTGCATTGGCGCCAGAAAATTACATCTCGATAAACAGCATAATTCCTATATGCGAAAAAAGCGGAACAAGAATTCTTATTATTCCATATTATAGCGAATATATTCCGGCTAAGCCATTTTTTGAAGACTTAGACGGACTTCCGCTCATTGATACAAGATACATACCACTTGATTATCCTGTTTCGCAGATGGCAAAGCGCGCTTTTGACATCATTTTTTCGCTTTTCGCTATTGTCCTTACTTCACCAGTAATGCTTGTAGCGGCAATTTTAACAAAACTTACATCGCCAGGTCCAATCCTATACAAGCAGGAACGTATGGGCTTGAATCAGAAAACTTTCAATATGTACAAATTCCGCTCTATGAGGGTTCAAAGCGAAAAAGAT
>CADBUT010000387.1 GCA_902797925.1 uncultured Spirochaetaceae bacterium | reverse complement strand
CGGATTGCGCGCCAGCCGAGCAGCGGGTTAGTTTCGTCTGCCCCGGAAAGTTCCTCAAGCGGAACAACCTTGTCTGCGCCAGCATCTAAAGTTCTTATTGTTACAGGCTTTTTGCCCATGGTCTTGAGAACCTTTGAATAGACATCGTACTGCTCGTCTTCAGAAAGAATGCGGTTGGCATTCATGAACAGAAACTCAGTTCTGAAAAGCCCGATACCGTCCGCACCTTCTTGAGATGCCGTCTCAGCTTCTTCAACAGAACCGACATTGGCAAAAACACCGAATTTCTCGCCGTCAGCAGAAAGTGCCTGCCTTGTCTTAAAGACCGCAAGCTCTTTTTCGCGCTTTTCTTCGGCGGCGCGGTCACGTTCATATTGGCGCGCCTTCACTTCATCAGGATTGATAATAACAGAGCCGGTGTCGCCGTTTACGATGGCACGGTCGCCATTGGCAGCGTTCTGCAGAATGTCTTTTATGCCCAAAACAGCCGGAATTGCATAATTTCTTGCAAGAATCGCGAAATGGCTGTTCACGCCGCCTTCAGCAAGCACAACCGCCGCCGGATGACGCTTGGCAAGCATAACCGCATCTGTAGGCAGCAGCATTTTTGCTACAATTACCGCATTTTCGGGCACAGACTCAATTTCAAAGCGTTTCTTTTCAAGCAGCACATTCACCACGCGCCCAAAGACATCGCAAATATCGTCGGCGCGCTGGCTCAAATAGGCGTCACCTGCACTGCGCATTGTTTCAGCCATGAGCTGATACTGCTCATAAACGGCATATTCTATGTTTGTCAGATTTGAAGCATGTGCATTTTTTATCTGCTCGGTAAAAACAGGGTCGTCAAGCATAACAGTATATGCCTCAAAAATAGCTGTCTGATCTTTGTCGTTAGAACCGTCAATTGCGCGCAGATCTTTTTTTACCTGTTCAAACGCCAGCAAAAAGCGTTTCCACTGAGATTCAACTTCTGATTTAGAGATTGACTTTTTATCAACAGCTGTCTGCTCTGTTTCGGGTACAACAAAAACCATTCCTGAACCGATTCCGGCAGAAGCAGATACACCCTGTAAAATCTTCATGAATATGAATATATCAGTGCAAGCAAGGACTGTCAAACCCACAGCTTCTGCATGAATAAGTTTACAAACTTGGGCAAAAGGAGTTTTACTTTAAATTGATTTGTATTATACTCTTAAATGTTATGGCTGATAAAAATAATTCGTCTGTTGCATTATTCTGCGTTGTTTTTGGCGCAATTATTCTTTCTGTATTTGCGATGAACCTTAACCGCATAAAGGAAGTCCTCCAGGAAACCCATTTTGTTGAGTCTGTTTTCGGCAGCTCTCAAAAAGAAACCGCTAAAAAAGAGCCAGAATCTAAAGAAGTTGATGTAAAAACTGAAATAGACTTTGAAAAAGTTCCGGAGCCGGTTGCATCAGAAAATGTTACAAGACCGCTTCAGCCGGAAGAAAACAACTTTTCGATTGACATTACTACAGTTTCAGAATCATCAGGCAAAGAAGATGCAGACCCGCTTCTGCCTGCAACAAGCCCGGCAATTCCGTCTATAGCAGAAAAAACAGACAATCCGCTTTTACAGCCGAACGAAGATATTGCCGAAGCAACTCCAAAACCGGAGGAAAAGCACGAAGAACCGGCAGCAATGCGCGATATTTCGCTTTATTTTATGTACATCGACGCCACCGGCAATCTTATCCGCAAAGAAACCCACCGCTCAATTCCGGCAACAAGCTCGCCGCTTACAGCAACATTGCAGACACTTCTTGCAGGCACAAGCATAGAAGAAGAATCAAAAGGCTATATCTCTTTGATTCCAGACGGAACAGTTCTGCTTTCTGCCAGCGTAAAAAACAAAGTTGCCTACTTGAATTTCAATGACGCCTTTCAATGGAATAAATATGGCGTTGAAGGCTATTTTGGTCAGCTGATTCAGATAGTATACACCGCCACAACTTTTGAATCTGTTGACAGCGTTCAGTTCCTAATTGAAGGCATGAAACAGGATTATCTCGGCAGCGAAGGCGTCTGGATTGGTTCACCGCTTTCAAGAGCAAGCCTTAAATAAGCCTAGGTGTATTGAAAGGGTGCTCAACGCCTTGTGAAGACAAGCTCAGAAGTATTTGAAATTCTCAATTCTTCGGAACTTTTACATTCCTATATAATTTCTGCTTATAAAGCACTCCACACACTTAGCATTATTTTTCAACAAGCTTCATTATATAAATTGCAATCTGCAAAAGGCAACGCGTGTCACCGTCAGATAAATCTATATCTAAAAGCTCTTCTATACGCTGCAACCGATAAAGCACAGTATTTCTATGAGTATAATTTTCTTCAGAAACGGCCTGAATATTTCCGCCGAGTTTCAGATAAAGCGAAAGAGTTTTTAGATAATCTTTCCGTTTTTCTGTTTCAATTGTTTCAAGTTTTCCTAATGTGCTTCTATAAAATTGCTCAAGAACCTTCTTATTTTTTACGTCCAGCAAAATTTTATAGATTCCCAAATCTTCATAACGGCAGATTTTGCTGTCTGCCGTGCATAAATCCATCGCGATTTTGGCATGATTGAACATTTCCTTGATGTCGTTCACATTGCTGCAAGAATCAGATATAGAAAATTTAGTTTTTGCAAAATATCTGTCGTTTGAAGTTACAGAAGAAAGCTCCTTTACAAAAGCTTGGTCATCATTTTTTATGATATAAATGACTTTGTGATTATGAATAAAGCAACAGTAATCGTTCTGCGGAATATTCATTTTCGGGTTAAGATAAAACTTTACATAGCGCTTAATCTGTTCAATATCATTATCAAACAAATCTTCGTTCATGTTTAATAGAGCAACAGAAAATGATTTTGCGTTGTGGAAATTGGTATTTTCAATCTGTTCGGGGAAAAACTTTTCTTTTTCGAAGATTGCGCGGTAAAAAAAGTTTTCCACTGACTGAGAATTCAGATTGTCTACAGTAATCATATTTCCCATTTCTTGAAATAAGTCGATTGTGTGAATTTCCCACGGCATAGAAAACAGCGGGAAATTATTTTCATCACAATAATCAAGAACCGCGTGGGGGATTGTAGTTATGTATTTTCCGACATTGATGATAAAGCCAGAAGCATTGTGATTTATAAGGCAGTCTATAAATTCTTTTAAGAACGCAGTTGAACTTTGTTCCGGCGACAGTCCTTCATTTTGCTTGCGACGTTCAATGTTAAGACATGTGGTGACGGCAAGCTCTCCGCCGCGGATAAATTCAATTGTTGATGGATCTTCTGTGTAATAAATCCAGCTTACGGTTTTTGAAAGGCCTTGTTTGCCTGCAAGAAGTTTCAATCGGAATGGTGTTTCTGTAAAATTGAAAAGGGTGCTGACTGTTAAAGGCATATAGACCTCCGCAAGAAACCGGTCGAAAAAGTCTAAATGCCTCAGATGGTCAAACGACTGAATCGACCATCTTTGGTTTTAGTTTATTTATACAAAAAATATATAAATATTTGTTAAAAAAAGCAAGATACAGCGTTTATGCAAAGTTGTAAATTCCAATTATCAGAAAAACATGGAGGATTTTATGACAGCGAATGAGATTGCAAAAATGCAGACAGAAAATGTTCTGCTTGGTTGGAGCAAGCAGGGTGGCTTAACCCCGATTGTTGTTGAACACGCAGAAGGGATTTACATTTATGATAAAGAAGGTAACCGTTATGCAGACATGTCTTCTGAGCAGGTAAATGTAAATGCCGGTTATGCAAACAAAGAAATGACAGAAGCAATAAAAGCACAGCTTGATAAATATGCTTATGTTCAAGGTTCATGGGGAGCAGAGCCACGTGCAAAACTTGCAAAATCAATCATAGACAGACTTCCAGATTGTTTTGGTAAGATTTTCTTTACAAACGGCGGTGCAGATGCGAATGAAAACGCCATCAAAATTGCCCGAATGTATACCGGCCGTTTTAAGGTTATGAGCCAGTACCGCTCTTATCATGGTTCTACATTTGGTGCAGGAAATCTTACAGGCGAACCGCGCCATTTTGCGCTTGAACCTGCAATTCCGGGTTTCATTCATTTTCGCGGGCCTTATTCTTATCAAGAAAAAATCAAATTCGCTTCGGAAGATGAAGAATGTGAATATTATGTCGAAAAGCTCCGCGAGCAAGTAATTTTTGAAGGCGGTGACAGAATCGCCGCAATCATTTTGGAAACAATTGTCGGCTCAAACGGAATTATCATCTATCCGAAGAATTATCTTAAAGGTGTCCGCAAAATCTGCGATGAATTCGGCATAATGATGATTTGCGATGAAGTTATGGCTGGCTGGTACAGAACAGGCAAAATGTTCGCCTATATGAACTTTGACGTTACGCCGGATATTATAACTTTTGCAAAGGGCGTAAACTCAGGTTACATTCCTCTTGGCGGTGCAATCGTAAAAAATGAAATTGCACATTTCTTTGATGACAAATATTTAAGCTGCGGCCTTACATATTCAGGACATCCGCTTGCTTGTGCTGCCGGTGTTGCATGTCAAGAGTTTTACCTCAAAAACAATATCGAAGAACATGTTCAGAAAGTCGGAAAATATCTTGGGCAGAAGCTTGAAGAAATCAAGTCAAAACATTGCTGTGTGGGTGATGTGCGCTACATCGGGCTTTTTTCTGGCGTAGAGCTTGTAAAAGACAGAAAGACACGCGAGCCGCTTGTTCCGTGGGGTCAAGATCCGAAAGGCATTATGAGTGCAATCGTAAAAGAATTGAAGTGCCGTGGTTTCTTTACCTATGCGCACGAGAATGTGATTGTTGTTGCGCCGCCGCTGATTATTACAGAAGAACAGTTGGATGAAGAACTTGCCAAGTTGGATGACGTTCTTTCGATTGTAGATGAAAAATATATATAAAATATATTTTGGGAAATGACAGAACAATTTGCGTTTTTCTCGTTCTGTCATTTCCCTTCTTTATATTAAGAGGTAATTATGAATTTTACGTTCAGTACAACACCAAAAACTTTTTTTGGTGAAGGGGCACTTGAATCAGCAAGTGCAGAACTGGCGGCGCTCGGCAAAAAAGCTTTGATTGTGACCGGCAAGATAATTACAAAAACAGGCCTTGCAGATAAAGTTCAAAAGACACTTTCCTCTGTAGGCATTGAATCTGCTGTTTTCAATGATTTGCCCGGCGAACCTACCGACATCATGATTATGAACGGCGTAAAAGTTTTTAAAGCCGAGAACTGCGATTTTATCATAGGGCTTGGAGGCGGCACTCCGCTCGATACTGCAAAGGCAATTGCCGCAATGTCAGTGCTTCCCGGCAAAATGATTGAATACAAAGGCAAAGAACTAACCGGCAATTTTTCGCCGCTTGTTTTGATTCCGACTACAGCAGGAACAGGCTCTGAAGTTACACGCTATTTTGTTTTTACAAATACTGAAACAAACGAAAAGCTGCTTTTTAAAGGTGATGCTCTTTTGCCGAAAATCGCAATCATTGATTATACTTACACCGTTTCTTCGCCGCTCAATATTACGTTGGCAACTGGAATGGACGCACTTTGTCATGCAATTGAAAGCTACACCTGCCGTAAGGCTAATCCAATTACAGATATGTTCTGCATTGATGCGGTAAAGCGCATTTTTGAATATCTTCCGAAAGCCTGTGCTGATGGAAACGACAAAGAAGCTAGAAAGAACATGAGCTTTGCCGCTTACGAAGCTGGTGTCGCAATCAACGGCTCCCCTACTACAATAATCCATGGAATGAGCCGCCCGATTGGCGCATGTTTTCATGTTCCGCACGGAATATCAAATGCAATGCTCGCCGTAGAATGTCTTAGGGCTGTACTTGAAGGCTGCTATGAAAAATTTGCCGCACTTGGAATTGCAATTGGAGTTGCCAAAGAGTCTGACACTGCAAAAAACGGTGCAGAAAAATTTTTAGCAGCTCTTGAAGATTTGACATTGCAGCTTAAAGTGCCTACATTGCGCGAATACGGTCTTGATTTGGAAAAATTCACTGAAATGGAAGACAAAATGGCTGGCGATTCTGTAGCTTCAGGAAGTCCGGCAAACTGCTGGAAAGTTCTTAGTAAGGAAGAACAGATTGAAATCTACGAAACATTGCGGAAGAAATAGCTTTGTATAAAATGCACAAATTTTCTTGCCGTTATTTATTTAAATTCCTAATTGGAACAGATTGTTTATTTTTATATTGTGATTACAGAAATTAGATGTTGGGTAACAGCTAATAACAGAAACAATTTACAGAATTTGCAAAGGCGCAGAGGTTTGATGACTTCTGCGCCTTTTTTGTTGCGGAGGCGAAGATGACGGTTGAACAGAAAAAAGATGAAGAAATCTTTAATCCGAAAGTTGGTCCGATTCAGATTGTGATTAACGATTTGAGTGTAGTTTTCAAGAACGGGCCTGATGAAAAAGGAACAACAGCGTTAAAAGACGTGAACCTCGAAATAAAGAAAGGCGAATTCATTGCGTTGGTCGGTCCTTCGGGTTGCGGAAAGACAACACTTTTGCGTGTTATAGCAGACCTTGTTGGTCAGACAAAAGGAACAGTTTTTATCAACGGTCTTACGCCAAGAAAGGCAAGGATCGGAAAAGAATACGGAATGGTTTTTCAAAGCCCTGTCTTAATGGATTGGAGAACTATTGAAAAGAACATTGCCCTGCCGCTCGAACTGCTGAAAGTTCCGAAGGAGCAGATTAAACAGAAGGTCAGCGAAATGCTTGAAATTGTAAACCTTACTGCATTTGCAAAGCATTATCCGAAGGAACTTTCGGGCGGTATGCAGCAGCGTGTCGGCATTGCTAGAGCTTTGGCACTTGATCCGCCAATTTTGCTGATGGACGAACCTTTCAGTGCATTGGACGAGTTTACAAAAGAAAGTCTTCACGAAGATTTGCTACGCATTTGGCGCAAAACACGTAAGACAATCATCTTTGTAACTCACAGTTTGCAAGAAGCTGTTTTTCTGAGCGACAGAATCTTTGTATTT
>CADBUT010000386.1 GCA_902797925.1 uncultured Spirochaetaceae bacterium | reverse complement strand
TAATTATTTCAAGAATTCGCAGCCAAAAATCTGCATAAAATCAGCCAGCTTGGCTTCCCATTTTTTGTTGTAGGTTATGTTTTCCATTGTTGCCAGTGAAGTGATTCCATGGACAAATGCCCACAGCGCAATTATTGCGTCGTTCCATTTTTCTTTCGGGTATTTTTTTTCTGAAAGAATCTGAAAAACTACGGATTTGAAGATTTCAAAAGGCTTATAGTTTTTTTCAGAATCAGCATTTTCGGTCAAATCAAGCGCGATATTGTATTTTCCAAAAAGAAAGACAAAATAATTTGGGTGCATTACAAAAAAATGAAGGTATGCAGAACCCAATTCCATGAGGACATTCTCCTGCTTTTCACATTTTGCGATTGCTTTTTTAAGTTCTTCAGAAAAGCCGTTTGTGATGTAGTTCTGCATTTCTTCAAGCAGTACATCTTTGTTTTCAAAATGTGAATAAGGCGCGGCATGAGAAACGCCGCAGACAGCTGCAACTTTTCTTAGCGAAAATCCTTCAAGCCCTTCTTTTGCAACAAGCGTTATGCCGGCTTCAATAAGCTCTTCTTTTAAATTTTGGTGATGGTAAGTATCTTCTTTAGTCATGCACCCTGCTCCATGGTTTTGGTTTGTAGAATCTTTACAGTGGTAAGATTACTGCACTATCTTTACACTGTCAAGATAAAAATGCAAAAAAGAGCATTTGAGCAATTGTTGAAAACCCCGCCTGATGTGCTTGCTTAAAACAGTTCCGGCTGAATCGGGTTGGTGCCGGGGAATTCTTCCATCCATTTAAAGACAGAATCTGTACCGAGCATTATATTGTTTTTGCGGCATTGTTGTGCGAGGCGCTGCATAAGTTCGCGTTCATTCGGGCTTGAAACAACGTAGCTTGTGCCGAATGTTTTGATGTACTGCTGCTTAAGCCCTGGAAAATGGCGGTCGAGCGCGGCGAAAAAATATTCGCGGTTGCCTTCTCGCAAGGTCAGCCCGATGCCGAAGCAGATTATAGCTTTTACGCCGGCACGCGCACAATAATCCACAATGCCGTCAACATTTTCCGCCGTGTCGTTGATAAACGGCAGCAGCGGGCTGAACCACACGACTGTCGGAACGCCGGCATCGCGGCACGCGCATAAAACTTCAAAGCGGCGGCTTGTCGGGCAGACACCCGGCTCTACAATGCGGCAGAGAGAGTCGTCTGCTGTGGTAAGCGTCATCTGTACAACGGCTTTTGTTTTGCGGTTTATGTCGGTAAGCAGGTCAAGGTCGCGTAGCACAAGATCTGATTTTGTCTGGACAGCCGCGCCGAAGTTATATCGGTCTATTATTTCAAGACAGCTGCGCATAAGGCGCAAATTTTTTTCAAGCGGAATGTACGGGTCACACATTGCGCCGGTTCCAACCATGCAGCGTTTCCGCTTTTTGCGTAGTGCGGTTTCTAAAAGTTCCGGCGCATTCTGCTTTACTTCGATGTCCTCAAAAGCGTGTGTAAACTGATAGCACTTGCTCCGCGCGTCGCAGTAAATGCACCCGTGCGAGCAGCCGCGGTAAATGTTCATACTGTGCGGTGTCAGAATCGACTTTGCGTTTACAAAATGCATGGCTGAAGTATATCACAAGAAATATGACAACAGCCTGTCAGATTCCTTGAAAATATGTGCAGATTCTATATTTTCCCTTTAAACGGTGCCTTTTTTTACTTTTCCAGATACTCGCTTTGTAAAATCGAAAAGTACATACGGCTTTCGTAATGTCCGTCTTTGAAAAAATAATCGCGCAGAGTGCCTTCGTAGGTAAAACCGCATTTTTCGATTACGCCTCTTGAAGCCTTGTTTACAGGGCGTGCGCATATCTGCACTTTATGAAGCCCAACCTTTTCAAAACCAAATCTGATTAGAGCTTTGGTGGCTTCGGTTGCATAGCCACGTCTTTGGAATTTTGTTCCGATGCAGTATTCGATTTCAGCAAAATGGTTTTTGCTGTCCACAAGAAAAAATGCAATCTGCCCTGCACATTCGTTTGAAGCCTTGTCAATTATCGCCCAGCGGTAAAAATCGTCGCGCTGGTAACCGGCTATGTATTTGTCTAAAAGCCCTTTTACTTCGTCTTCTGTGGAATAAACCGACTCGCCATAATTCAGCTGTACATTCTCGTCAGCAACCCAGTTATTCAGCATTGATGTGCAGTCAGAATATTCAAAGCGCCTTAAAAGCAGCCTTTCTGTTTCAATTGAAATTGTACCTATATTGTTCATAATTTCTATTCTTTACCGGTAAACTCTGCGACAGCTTTTTTGATTTCATTCTCGTGACCAGCCATCAGGTGTCCGCCGTCTTCAAAACTGATAAAAGTACAGTTCGGGAACCGTGGGACAGCTTTTACTGTGTCAGCATAGTTTGCAAGCTTGTCGTCTTTAGCATGAAAAATCAAAACAGGAACCTGCATGTCTTCAACGTGATAACTGTCATAATTGCGTACCATATCACCGTTGGTAACGGATGCATCAAGAACAACTCCTGCTTTTCTCGCACTGCATGGCAGCATACTGTAAATTGTTGATGGCGCCATTCCCATGACCGGCTCAAAAAGGGGACTCAACAGAAACATCGGAAAATTTCCGCATAAAAATGCCGGCGGACCTGCATATCCAGGATCTTTTTCGGGTTTTTCGTTATGCGGCATTCCGGAGCAGTAAAGTATCAGCCCTTTTGTACGTTCCGGATAATCAAGTGCAAATCGTATTGCAACACTTCCTCCTGCAGAAGTGGCAAGAGCATAGACTTTATCAATACCGAGTTTGTCCAATAATTCCGCATAAGCTTCTGCCTGTTCAGCGGGTGTACCTTCGCCCATAATTTCACTTCCTAAATAGCCGAAACGGGAAGGTGCGATAATTCTGTAGTCTGTAGCAAAGTTTCTGCAAGTTTCATAACCCTGGTCATAGCCGCCGAAAATTCCGTGAACAGAAAGAATCACGTCACCGGAACCTTTGTCAACATAAGTCATTTTGCCATAGCTTAAGTCAGCGGTTTTTGCATTGCAGGAAGCAAGCCGTTTTTCTGCATTTTTAACCGCGATGTGACAGCGTATTCCTTGAACGGTCAGATAACTGAGTACAATCAACAGAATTGCTGCTGTAATATATATTCCTGCCTGCTTGTGGCGCATTTTATTCAAATATAGCATAAACTAGAGTTTCATGAACATCTGCGGATCCATCTGAACTACAACAGTGAGGTTGCCGTTGCGTGTTCTAAGCCCGTCAATCATTTCTTTGACTTTTGATTCGTCTTTTAGGTGAATGCTGTAGCTTATTGTAAAAAGCGTGCCCATATTTGAAGTTTTTACGTCTGTAAGCTCTGCCTTTGAAAGATATTTCTCAAAAATATCGTCGAATGCACCGTTGTAGTTCATGTCTTCGGGAATGGTAATTCTTAAAATCTGGTCTTCAGAAAACTTTATACAGCGGTTCATTACAATAAAAAACGAAGACACGACTATTAAGAGAGTGAATGCTACAATGTGGTAACCGAGTGCAATTGCAACACCGACAGTAAGCGTGAAGAAAATGTAGAAAATGTCTTTTGCATCGCCTGGCACAGACCTGAACCGCACAAGCGCAAAAATACCGGCAAGAGATAACGCCTTTTTCAAGTCTGTCGTAATAAGCGGAATTACAACGGCAACGACAACCGGCAGAAGCATAATTGTAGCTACAACACTTTTTGAATAAGTGCGCCGCTTCTGCGAGATGCAGTAACCTGAAGCAGTTAAAAGACCCGCTGCAAGTGCAAATCCCATGTTGATTAAAATCGTTATGTCCTGTTTGCCGAATTCAAAAAAACTGTCCATAATCATTGACTCCATTAGAATTGTGTATAGATAACCTCGAAATATCAGCTTTTCGCGGCTGCTTTATATAAAGCGAATTCGTTTCCGTATTTAGAAAACGATGTTCTGTATATTTTTCTCTGCGAAAGAAAATGTGCAAACCAAAGCGGAAAAGTCTTGAAAGCCTTTGCTTCCATAAGCCACTCACCGTCTTTTAAGATTGCGCTGCCGTAAACAGGTGAATCCAAAAACAGGTCGTCACGTCTTGTAAGAATGTTCCTGTCGAGTGTAAGTCTAAAATCCGAATCGTCTTTGCCGAAAAACGCGAGCCTTTCATACGAAATAAAGACTTTCGGTTTAAGCTCGTAACGCTTCATTAAATCTTTGATTTCGGCAAGCACCTGTCTGTTGACTTTTCCGTTTTGTGGAATTGTTCCGTCTTTTAGAAACTGTTCTGCCTCAAAAAGCGAGAACGAGGTGCGCCTTTTATACACAACGCCGTCAAACTTTTTCTTAATTTCAAGAAAAACCGTTTCGTTTTTGTCGTGCACCTGGCCGTAGCTTCTAAGCCGCAGCTTTTCTTTATAGATTGGTTTTTCAAGGCTTTTGATTATAAGCTCGTTTGAGTCTGTGTCAAAATAGATGTTTGAAATCGGGTAGGTTTTCCCGCCGGGGTTGTATGCATCGCTTTTCATCTTTTCATTCAAAAGGGGAATCAACTGGTTGACATCGTTTTGAGTGAGTAAATATTTTAGTTCAACCCTGTTGAAGATTTCGACAGCCATATAGTTATTATACTACGAAAATCAAAAATGTAAAATAATTTCTTGACATATAAAAATATAGGTTCATAATATATGTGTATAAATAAGTTAAATAATTCTTGCAAAACTTATTTATGTCTTTTATAGGAGAAATCTAACATGAAGAAACTTTTTTTGACGCCGGTTTTGTTATGTTCAGTTTTGTTTGCGGCTTTCTCACAGCCAAAAGCAGCGCCAAACCCGGATTTTGATCCGAATTTTTCTGCCGTAATGCCTGTAATTAAGATTACATCAGAAACAGGAAAAAACGATTTTGTAACAAAACCTGTCGCAAAACACGTTACAGAACAGAGAAAAACATGGGGAGATATAAGAAATGACCCTGCGCCTTATTACGAAAAATGCAAGGTAACTGTTATCAACGGCAACACTGAAACGGAACTTTCTGATGTTGAAGCAAAAGTCAAAGTCCGCGGCAACTGGACTACAGATTATCCGAAAAAGTCGCTTAGAATCCGTTTTAGCGAGAAGCAGCCTCTTCTTGGAATGAACGGGGGGCAAAAAAACAAAGACTGGGTTCTTTTAAACACTTACAAAGACTGGTCTTTTATGCGCGATTCAACCGGCCTGTATCTCGGTAAAATGATTTGCCCCGGCTACACAAGTGATTTTAAGCTTGCAGAAATTTACATCAACGAACAATACTGGGGTGTGTATGTTGTGGCTGAACTTCAGGAAGTCTGTAAAGACAGAGTAAACATTACAGAACCTAAAAAAGACTATAAAGGCACAGATATCGGTTATTTTGTCGAATACGATTCATATTATTTTGCTGAAAAAAACAACTTTACTTTTAAATCTAAAGGCGCCTTAAAAGATATAAAAGGCAAGTCGGTTAATGTTCCTAAAGATGCAGGTTATGTAATCAAAAATGAAATCAACAGCGACGAACAGAAAGCTTTTATTGCTAATTTTGTAGAGAATGTCTGGAAAATCTGCTATGAGTCAGTTTATAAGAAAAACTTCCTTGAATTTGATTCTGACTATAAATCGCTTGTGAAGTCTGATGCTTCAAATGTTTATGACTGTGTTTCAAAAGTTATAGATATTGACTCTATGGTGGCTGCATATATTCTGGCAGAACTTACATGCGACCCTGACTTGTATTATTCAAGCTTTTATTTCACTGTTGATTTCGGGCCTGAAGGCGATAAGAAAATTTACTTTGAAGCACCATGGGATTTTGATTCAACAATGGGAAACAAAAACTTCTGCGCAGACGGCAAACAGCTTCATGCTGCTTTAAAGCAGTGGGATGTTAACCATAAGACACAGGATAGATGCAATCCATGGATGATGGTTTTTGTAAACGAGGACTGGTTTCAGGATGCTGTAAAAGAAAAGTGGCACGCAATTCAGGCAGACAAACCGCTTGAAAAACTGCTTGCAAATATAGATTTTGCCACCGAGAACTATCAGAAGAATTTTACAGCTGATCAAAAAGTTTGGAAAAACATCGGTAAAAACGACACAGTCGGAAACGAATTGTGCAAAGAATCAGCTAATTGTAAAAACCAGAAGCAGGCTGCAGAACGTCTTAAGAAATGGCTCAATGCCCGCTTTGCTTATCTTGATTCAATCTGGTAATTATTGCTGAAATGAATGACAAAAAGGCTGCCCAAAAAACCGCGGGCAGCCTTTTTTTACGCGCGCTTAAAGTGTAGGGCTGAAAGTATGCTGATTGGCAGAAAGTACAGGCACCATATCTCAAGCGCAATCACTCCGCCGCTAGAAGTTGAGCCGTTGCTGCCGGCAAAAAAGCCGGTTATAGGCATTATCAGACAGCTTAAGAAAAACACGCCGTGAATCAAGAGTAGCGCTTTTAAAGCCTTGTCTGCTTTGGTTTCTGCGTTTATCGTCAGCCCTATAAAAAATGTTGAAAGTGCCATGATTCCGTAGCCTAGCAGATCAAGGTTGAACATTAAGCCCATGTATTTATAGCTTAAAACTCTTAAGGCATCACCGCTTAAGTTGTCGTTTATTACGCTTGTGCATTGTGTAAAATAGACAATGACAATTAAAGTCGCATAAATTGCAGAAAAAACAAGCGCTGCTTTTCCGGCGGCTTTGTTTTCAGGCAGACATTCCGCCTCAAATGCAGAAATCATCATAACAAAGCTTAGCGCCAGAAAAATGCAGACAAAGTAGCTTCCAAAAGTGAAATCTATTAACATGCAGACCGCAAACGCCAGCACCGTAAAAGCGTTTATAGCTGAACCGATTATTCCTATTTTTTTGTTCATGGTAAACCTCTAAAAAAGTATAATAAAATAAAATTCTTTAAGCAAATAAATAATATTGACAAAGGTTATCGTTAGGTATTATTTTGGTTATCGATAGGTAACCAAAATAATTATGGATAGAAAAGCAGAAATTATTAATGCAACCTTGGAACTCGCTTCTGAATATGGATTGGCAACAGTTTCAATGAATCAGATTGCAGAAAAACTTGGAATCACAAAACCGGCATTATATAAGCATTTTGCTTCCCGAGAAGAAATTATAAAGTCAATGTATTCATTTTTACGCGGTCAGGCTAAGCAAAATCTTAATGTCAGTGAAATCAATTACGATATGCTGTCAAAAGATATTTCTTTGGAAAAAATTTTGACTCAAATGGTTGAATCATATAGAAATCTTTGCACAAATTCCGATATGTTCAGATTTTATAAAATTATAATATCACAAAGAACAGTTGATACAGCTGCTGCAGAAATAATGATAATGGAAACAAAAGCAATGATTGATTCAACAAAGAAATTGTTTTATGCGCTTCAGGTAAAGCATATTGCAGATTTTTACGACGCTGATGCAGCGGCTGTTTCTTTTGCGATGACTGTTCATTCAATAATAGATTTTGAATGTGACCTAATGCAGCTTGAAAAAGAAGCCAAAGAAGCTGGAAATGTCAGCGACGAAAGCATGATGCAAAACTTCATAAATGAATTCTGCAGAATCTATGAATGTAAAGCTTAGGGAGTGAAAGAAATATGAGCATATCAATCAGACTTGTAACAATTGATGACTATGACGGTATTTATGAACTTTGGAACTCTACCGAACAGAGCCGGCGTGCGCTGAATCCTGTGGATGACAGCCGTGAAGGAATTGAGCGGTACTTAAAACGCAACCCGAATACATGCTTTCTTGCTTCTTCAAAAGACGGTTCGGGTGATGCACCGCAGATTGTCGGTGTAATTCTTACAGGACATGACGGACGGCGCGCAATCATTCACCACATGTGTGTGCACCCTGCATTCAGGCGCGAAGGTATAGCGCGCACACTTCTGCAAAAAGCTGAAGAAGCTTTGCGCGCAGAGGGAATAAACAAGATATTCGGTCTTGTGTTCAAAGACAATGATGCGGCAAATGCATTCTGGGAAAAGCAGGGCTATACTTTGCGTACAAATCTTAACTACCGCAACAAGAGCCTGAATCAGGCTGTTCCGCAGGGAGAATAAAATATGAACAAGAATACTACTGACAAGGTCAAATACTGGATTTTGGTTTGCGGTATTCTGAACGTTGTCTTTTATCTGCTTCATGACATAATCGGGGCAAGATTTTATCCAGGCTATAACTGGATGGCGCAGGCAGTCAGTGATTTGACTGCGGTAAATGCTCCTTCGCGTGTAATTGCTTCAGGGCTTTCAAATATAAGCGGCATATTTACTTGTATTGTCTGCACCCTTATTTGTATTTATGCAAAAGAATTATGGCCGAAAACTTCTGAAAAATTACTTCGCCTTGGAGTATATCTTTTTGTAACTATGCACTGGATTTCTGCTGTCGGTTACGGACTGTTCCCTTTGACAGGCAGCGGTTACGACGGAAGCGTACAGTCATTTATTCACGTTTTTGTAATTACTGTTCTCGTTGTTCTGCTTTCTATTGTATATTCAATTCTGATTGCTGCAGGCGGTTTTAAGAGCGGAAATAAAGCTCTTGCCTGGTGTGCAGTTGCGTCAGTTTTGCTGATGTTTGCCGGAGCAGCAGGAAGTGGAATAGTTCCAAGAGAATATTTTGGAATTTTTGAAAGATTCAGTACATACAGCGCCGGATGCTTTACATCTGCAATTGCTATTGCAGTTTTTGTAAAGTTCAGTGACCAGGCTAATCAGTAATAAATGAACGGATTCTGCAACCCTCTTGACATTTTCTGTTTGTAGGAATAATATTCATGTATAAAAGATTGTATACAATCTAATAGTATTAAACTGAACTTATCATGGAGGCTTTATGAAATTCGCGGTCAGGTTTTACACTAAAACAGGAAACACAAAACGCCTTGCAGAGGCTGTTGCAAAAGAGCTTGGCGTTGAAGCTTTGCCAATCAGCGAACCTATAAATGAACAGGTTGATGTTTTGTTTTTGGGCAACTCTTATTATGCTTTTTCTATCGATCCGGAAGTGCGCCGTTTTATAGCAGGTCTTTCTAAAGACAAAGTCGGAAAGATTGTGAACTTCGGCTCGGCTGCATTGCTTAATTCAACTTTCAAAAAAGTAAAGGCAGAAGCCGACAAAGTCGGTATTCCAATGGACGAAAAAGAATTTCATTGCAAAGGCGAGTTCAAAGGCCTTCATAAAGGCCGCCCGAATGAAGCGGATTTAAAGGCTGCAGCAGAATTTGCCCGCCAATACAAATAATTCAATTTTAAGGAGCGGTGACTATGATTTATGATTATGAAGTAACAACCGGAAAAGGCGAAACATTAAAGCTTGCTGAATACAAGGGCAAGGTTATTCTTGTGGTGAACACAGCAACCGGCTGCGGTTTTACTCCGCAGTATGCGCCGATTGAAAAGCTTTACAAGGATTATCACGAAAAAGGGCTCGAAATTCTCGATATTCCATGCAATCAGTTCGGCGGTCAGGCTCCGGGAAGTGATGATGAAATCCACGAGTTCTGCACATTGCATTACAACACAACCTTTCCGCAAATGAAAAAGGCTGATGTAAACGGCGAAAATGAACTTCCGCTTTATACTTATCTGAAATCACAGAAAGGCTTTGCAGGCTTTGAGCAGCATGAATACAAGGATGTGCTTGAAAAAATGTTTGCAGCGGCCGATCCGGACTGGAACAAAAAGCCTGACATCAAATGGAACTTCACAAAGTTCGTGATTGACCGTTCAGGAAATGTTGTAGCCCGCTTTGAGCCGACTGCCGACATGGCAAAGGTAGAAGAATGCATTAAGGCATTGCTGTAAGTTGATTTGCTACTTTGCGCAATTTTTCTTGTGAGCCTTGATTTTCTTAATTGCCCAGTCGTAATGGCTCGAGGTTGTGCTTACACAATAATCACCGAGAGCCGCATTGCCTGTCCATGGAAAATACTTTTGCGTAAAAAGCTCTTCATTTGTGTAGCCTTCAATCAGCTTTATGGCGGCGGCGTGGCTTTCGGCGAACATCTTCTTTGCGTCTTCAAGGCTTGTGTTCTGATGGCGGTTCCAGAACATCAGGTTCATTGCGCCGTAAGTTTTCCACGAGTATTCGTTCGGCAAAAAAGCGATTGCGGCTTTCTTGTCGGTTACGCCCGCATTGTTCTGCGGAAATTTCAACAAAAGCTGATGCCATTCGTATAAATGAATGAGCACGTCGCGCACGTTTTTGTCGCGGCTCCAGTGCGCTTCTTTTTTGCTCGGCTGGTCTGAAAAATCGAACGGCGTGCTGAGCTCTTTTTCAGAAAGCCCGTCAATCAGTTTCATAAGCGATTCATAGTTTTCTTGTGCTGCTTTGAGCAAATCTTCTTTGTTGTGTGGTCTTGGCATGTCAGCCTCCTTTACGTTCATGTTAAAATTGAATTGCTTTGCCACCCTAAACCTGTTTCATGGCTAAGATTCCGAAATCTATCCGGGATAACAAGCATTTATGACCGAATTATAACATATTTAATGTGACAACAGTGTGTCACATTAAATGCGCAAACTCTTTTAGTAGCTCGGTTTTGTACACTTTTTCGCGTGTTGAGTTACGCACTTCGCGCCAGAGAATGGCGGCGGCTTTCAGTTTATCTGAAAATTGCGCGGCTTGAGGGTCGGCGCAAAAGTCTTTGACGAATTTGTTCCACTGCAAGCATGAATTATCGTATTTGGCGTAAGTCTTTTTGCCGTAAAAAACATCGAGCAGGTCGCCGAGCGTAAAGCTTGTGTCGCCTGTTTCACGCACTTTTTTGGCGGTTGCAACCATGTCAGTGTTGAACTTAAAGCGCGCAACGCCTGTCTGCGCTGAAAAGAAAGCGCGGAAACGCTGGCTGAAGCGGAAGTTGCAAGCCAAAAGCGGCGTGTTCAGGGTGAGCGGCACATCATCGGCGGCAGAATGTGCGCGGTTGGTGCAAGATTTGCCGCTCGGCGTACTTTTCGGGCGGATCAGATTGCCCTTAAAGTATTCTTCGATGTTGCGGTTCAGCTCTGCTTTCATGCCGCTTGCATCAATGCCCAGCTGCTTGCAGATTTGCTGCAGTTCTTCGCGGTACCAGTAATATTTTGAGAATTCCGGAAAAGATTTGATTTCGCTGAATGGCGGCCTAGTCATAGCTTTCTCCAATAGATGTCCGGGTCAAGCCCGAACATGACATTATTTGCTCTTTTTTTGTTGATTGTTGGGCTCGACCCGACAATCTTTCCTTGTG
>CADBUT010000385.1 GCA_902797925.1 uncultured Spirochaetaceae bacterium | reverse complement strand
GGCAGGCTTGAAATGTCTATGGAACATATTCAGGCAGCTAAACCGGAGCAGAAAAACCACCGCGCCAAAGATCTTGATATGGTCAAAATGTTCTATCCGCAGACACAGCCTGCAAAAACAGGTGAAATAATTCCGCTGCAGGGTGTGCTTGACGGTAAAATTACAATGCCGGATTTTCTTGCGCAGCTGACTGACGAAGACTTAATCAAGATTGTCCGCGGCGAAGGAATGGGCAGTCCGAAAGTTACAGCCGGAACAGCGGCAGCTTTTGGAGGTGTTTCAAAATCACTTCTGGCGAAAGGCATTCCGTGCGGCTGCTGTACAGACGGTCCGTCTGGTCTGCGTCTTGACAGCGGTGCAAGTGCATTCAGCCTGCCGAACGGCACTATGATTGCAAGCACCTTCAACACTGAACTGATTACAAAGCTTTATCAATTTACCGGTCTTGAAATGGCGGCCAACAATATTGACATTCTGCTCGGACCAGGAATGAACATCCACAGGAACCCGCTTAACGGAAGAAACTTTGAATATTTTTCAGAGGACCCGCTTCTCACCGGCGAATGTGCATGCGCTGTAATCAGAGGACTTCATTCTTCCGGCGTTACAGGCTCGCTCAAGCATTTCTGCGCCAACAATCAGGAATACGGCCGCCTTGTCGTAGATTCTGTATTAAGCGGACGTGCGCTCCGCGAAATATACCTTAAAGGTTTTGAAATTGCCGTAAAAAAAGCACAGGCAGACGTAGTAATGACAACTTATGGCGCGCTCAACGGTATCTGGACAGGCTCTAACTATGATCTTGTGACCAAGATTCTAAGACATGAATGGGGCTTTACCGGCATTGTAATGACTGACTGGTGGGCAAGCCTTAACGATGAAGGCGAAAAGCAGAGCAAAACCAACTTTGCGGCAATGGTAAGGGCGCAGAACGACATTTACATGGTCTGCCCCGACAGCGAGCAGAACATACACAACGATAATACCGAAGCAAGCCTTAAAGACGGAAGTCTTGACCGCGCCGAGCTTTTAAGATGTGCCGAAAACATTCTGCATTTTCTCATGCATTCGCCCGCACAGAAACGGCTTACAAAGACAAATATTCCGGTAAAGATTATCAACAGGGCGGCAAAACCAGAAGACGAGCAGACAGACATTGAATATTTTGACATTGACAGCGAAGTTACGGTTGACCTGTCAAAAGTAAAAGTCACACGCGGCTCAACCTTCTCTATTGCCTTAAATGCAGCAAAACCCGGATTTTACGAGACAACAATTACAGCCAAACCGCTTCAAGGCGGCGTAGCACAGCTGCCTGTGCACCTTTCGTATAACGGCATAGCAGTGGGAAGCTTTACATGGAACGGCACAAACTACGACTGGCAGTCAATTACAAACAAAACAATGATTGCCTCAAAGTATACGCTGATTAAATTTTTCTTTGCACAAAGCGGACTTGAACTGAAAGACATTCACTTTAAGCTGGTAAAGGAAATACCCAACAGCGTAATGTTCTAACTGCATATATGTGCACCATATAAGCGGCTGCTCTCGTCGGATTCCGTCACGCAAAAAGGCTTCGGCACTTCGTGCCTGCAGAGTTTTTTGCGCGCCAAAATCCGCCTACGCAGTCGCTTATTACTACACACAGACACAAATACTGCGCATTTATGTCATTGCCGTGCTTGACACGGCAATCTGCCAGTAATGTAACAGGTTCAATTTCGAGTTTCTGCACGGAAACTCGCAGGGGTTGTTAGCTTTCTGTTGTTTTGTTATTGCTTATCTCTATTTGCTTTCTTTTCTTTAAATGAGTTTTTTTGTTGTATTCGCTTATATTGAATTTCTTTTTTATCTTCCGCGTACCATCAAAAACAATATGTTCCACTTTCTTTTTGCCCATTAGCTATCTCCATGAAATCATTGTATAAGAATCAATTGCAAGGTTTGCGCCAAGCCAAACTATGAACGGGTTTGCAAATTTTATAAGCCGTTCTTAAAACCGACAGCTTGTCTGACAGCATTTAAAGATGTGTAAATACTTTCTGGCGGCAAGTCTTTT
>CADBUT010000384.1 GCA_902797925.1 uncultured Spirochaetaceae bacterium | reverse complement strand
TAGAAATGCACTTTTTATTCAAGTCAATGTTTTGTCATTCAAGCTGCTATTACAAAACAATCGATGTTGTATTACAATTTTGAAAGAGCTGCTTGATGATTGAATATGTCGTTCCGTCTGAAATAGAGAAGAGAAGCTTTGAGATAATCGAAGCCGAGCTTAAGGCCAGGAACATAATTCTGCCGCAAGACGAAAAGCCGGTAACGATGCGCGTAATTCATGCAAGCGCCGATTTTGATTATGCTGCGGCGATGCGCTATTCGCCTGATGCAGTGGCAAGTGCGCGCGCTCTGCTGCTTGAAGGCGCGGACATTGTGACAGACACGAACATGGCAAAAGCCGGAATCAGCAAAAAGACTTTGGAGCGCTTCGGCGGGCAGGTGCACTGCTTTATGGCAGACGAAGACGTTGCAGAAGAAGCCAAGCAGCGCAACATTACGCGCGCGGCGGTGAGCATGGAACGCGCTTCAAAGCTCGGGAAGCCGGTGATTTTTGCCATAGGAAACGCGCCGACCGCGCTTATTTCGCTTTACGAGATGATGGAGCAGGGCATTTTTACGCCGCGCTTCGTAATCGGTGTGCCTGTCGGCTTTGTGAATGTTGAAGCCTCGAAAGAGCTTTTCCTTAATTCGGGCAAAGTGCCTTATATTATCAGTGCCGGCAGAAAGGGCGGAAGCTCAATTGCCGCCGCAATCTGCAACGCGCTGCTTTACGGGCTTGGCGCTTAGAGGTGTGCATGAGATTCGGATTTACGACAGGCAGCTGTGCGGCCGCCGCTTCAAAAGCCGGCGCGTTCATGCTGCTCACAGGCAAGATAAAGCGCGCAATCAAGATTGAAACCCCGAAAGGCATAACTTTTGATGCAGAGATTGTCGACATAACTCGCGCTGAAAATTCAGTTTCTTGCGCTGTCATCAAAGACGGCGGCGACGACCCGGACGTGACGACCGGCGCACACGTAGTTTCAGCTGTAAGTTTTTTGCCCGAAACTGACGGAAAGCCTTATGTAAAGATAAAGGGCGGCTTGGGTGTCGGAAGAGTGACAAAGCCGGGGCTTGACCAGCCTGTAGGTGAAGCCGCCATCAATCACGTTCCGCGCGGAATGATTGAAAAAGAAGTGCTTGAAGTCTGCAACGTTTGCGATTTTCACGGCGGAATCTTAATCGAAATTTCTGTGCCGGAAGGCGAAGCGCTTGCTTCAAAGACTTTCAACCCGCGCCTCGGCATAGAAGGCGGCATCTCAATTCTGGGCACGAGCGGCATTGTCGAGCCGATGAGCAGCCAGGCTTTGCTTGACACAATCCGCGTTGAGCTGAATCAAAAAAAGGCGCTCGGCTATAAAGTCGTGGCAGTTACGCCCGGCAATTACGGCCAGGAATTCATGCTTAAGACTTTCGGCTATGACTTAGACCGCAGCGTTAAATGCTCAAACTTCATCGGCGATACAATCGATATGGCGGCGGAACTCGGCTTTGATAAGCTGCTGCTCACGGGGCACATCGGCAAACTTGTCAAAGTTTCAGGCGGAATGATGAACACGCACTCAAAAGAGGGCGACTGCCGCATGGAGCTGCTCGCCGCTGCCGCCGTAAAAGCAGGGTGCAGCTTGAGCACAATAAAAAGCGTACTCGATTGCGCCGTAACCGAAGAGGCGCTTGCGCACATAAAAAGCGAAAACAAGCTTGAGCAAGTTATGCAATATATAATAGAAAGAATCATGTTTTTTTTAGAAAAGCGCGGCGGCGGAAAGCTCGAAATTGCTTGCATGGTTTATTGCAACCAGTTCGGGCTGCTCGCAAAAAGCGCAAACGCAGACAGTTTGCTTGAACAATGCAAAAAAGAGGAGAGCTAGATTGGTTTATTTTGTGGGCGCAGGCTGCGGCGCGCCAGACTTGATAACTGTGCGCGGCATGAAGTTGCTTGAAAAAGCTGATGTAATAATTTACGCCGGTTCGCTTGTGAACAAAGAGCTGCTCGGCTATGCAAAACCCGAATGCCGCACTTACGACAGCGCATTTATGACGCTTGAAGAAGTGCTTGCAACGATAAGAGAGGCCGAAAGCCAGAAGCTTATGACCGTGCGGCTTCACACCGGCGACCCAAGCCTTTACGGCGCGATACGCGAGCAGATTGACGGGCTTGAAAAGCTTGGCATCGCCTATCAGATTGTGCCGGGCGTGAGCGCGTGTTTTGGCGCGGCTTCAAGCTTAGGCCTTGAGTTTACGCTGCCGGAAGTTTCGCAGTCGCTTATAATTACAAGAATGGCCGGTAAGACAAGCGTGCCAGAAACCGAAAGCATTGAAAGCTTTGCGGCGCACCACGCTTCTATGGCGGTTTATCTAAGTGTCGGAATGCTCGGCGAACTTTCGGCGCGGCTGATTGCGGGCGGCTATAAACCTGAAACACCAGCTGCAATTGTCTATAAAGCTACGTGGCAAGACGAACAAAAGTTTGTCTGCACCGTAAAGACTTTGCCCGACGTTGCGGCGCAGCACAACATAAAAAAGACGGCCGTAATTTTGGTGGGTGACGCAATCAGCCATGCAAATTACGCAAAGTCGCGCCTTTATTCCGCAGATTTTGAAACTGAATTCAGAAAGGTCAAGAAAAGCTGAATGATAATCTGTGCCTGTTTTTTTACGCAAAAAGGAAAATCTCTGCTTGATAAACTGAAAGCTGCGCTGCCTGAAATCACTTGGCTTGTGCGCAATTCAGACGAAAGTCTGAAATCTTGGGCTGAATCTGCTTTCAAAAAGCGTCTGCCGCTGCTGTTCATCGGGGCTGCCGGCATTGCTGTACGCACAATTACAGATTTTGCTGACAACAAGCTGAACGACAGCCCCGTGCTTGTGGTTGACGAGCTTGGGCGCTTTGTCGTGCCGCTGCTTAGTGGTCACATAGGCGGCGCAAACGACATTGCGGAGCTTATCGCCGGGCGTATCGGTGCGCAAAGCGTGATTACAACTGCCACAGACGTAGAAGCTGAATTTGCTGTCGATGTCTTTGCAAAAGATAACGGCCTGCGCATTATGAACAAAGACGGAATAAAGCAGATTTCGGCCGCCGTGCTTGACGGCAAG
>CADBUT010000383.1 GCA_902797925.1 uncultured Spirochaetaceae bacterium | reverse complement strand
TTCAGCCGCTCCGGCAAGCATTTCCTTTGAGCTGTTGCGTGTCTCGTCTGCAATCCTGTTGATTTTTTCCATTGAAGCAAGAACCTGCGTATTGCCTTCCTGCTGTTCTTCCATTGCGGAAATAACCACACGCTCCTGCAGCTGAACTGTTTCGGCAAGATTGTATATGCTTGAAAAATGGTTCTGTACAAGCTTGGTACTTTCTGAAACCTTCTCGATTTCAGCGTTAAGGCTCTTCAATTCAGAGTTAATCGCCTTGCCCTGCATATTTGACTGCTCGGCAAGCTTTCTGATTTCGTCTGCAACTACAGAAAAGCCTTTACCGGATTCACCGGCATGGGCAGCTTCGATTGCCGCGTTCATAGCAAGAAGGTTTGTCTGTGACGCGATAGACTGAATAATCTTTGTAGCTTCAAGCAGTGAGCTTGAGCCTTCAAGGATTGACTGTGAAGATGTTACGGCTTCTTTAACACTTTTCTGTCCGTCTTCGGCTGCGTTGCGGAGCTGGCCTACAGCTACAGAGTTTTTCTCGAGAACTTCGTTTACAGAGCGGATGTTTGCAACCATCTCGTCAACGGCGGCTGTAGATTCTGCTATGCTTGAAACCTGTGCATTGACGTCGCTGTCAAGCTTGCGGACAGACTGTTCAATCTGGCGGATGCTTGCGCCAGCCTCTTCTACTCCGCTCGACTGGTTCACGATTGATTCACGAATCTGCGTAATCATGCCCGTAATCTGCGTAATTGCGGCTGCTGTTGACTCTGCGCCCTCGTGCATAATTTCAGCACGTTCACCCGATTCTACTGAAGTTGTCTTGATAGTCTGAAGCAAATCGCGTGTTGAATCTACAAGCTTGTTGATTGACGTTGCAAGCAGACCATAATCGTCGCGGCTGTGTACAGGCTCACGGTGCAGGGCAAAATTGTTGTCTGCCATCTTTTCCATCATCTTACGGATATGGCTGAGACGCTTTGCTTCTTGATGAGTTTCAAGCCACTGAATAAAAATAGAAAACAAAATGGAAACGGCACCGACCGGTATCATTTTCGTGTAATAGCATTCCCAGATTGTATTATAGTTGCGAAGCTCCATTTTGCGGCAAGCAAGCATGCCGAGCAAGACAGTTGCAATTGTCGTGGTCAATGTAACAAGAAGATGGCGTCTCACAAGCCCCATCGATACATCTTTTTTGCGCAAAGGCAGCCAGTCAAGCCACTTTTCAAATGTCTGAAGCCACATAACATAAAATGTAGTTGAAACAAAGAAAAGCGATCCCAAAGTGCTGAACCAAATGTCATGCGGAACAAAATACATGTCGAGCAGCCTGCAGGAAAGTTTTATTACAAGCGGCAGCAGAAGAGAAACACCGATTGTAATGCAGAACTGAACGACAGTTATCAAATTCGCTCTGTCTGCAAGCCTTTTAAGACTGGCCTCCGAGCCGTCAAAAAAATCAAAAGAACGTCTGTAAAAGCTTGAAAGAGAAACACCGATTGCCGATGCAACAACAAAAAATGTAATATAAGGAACAGATAAGAGAAGCTTAATCAGCTGGTCAACAGGATAGACTTCACAAAAAGCATAGAACAACCAGAAGAAAACCTGATAAGCTACAAAGCACAATATACTCCATAGAGTACAATCTTTTGGAAACGGCGGAATTGTAACAACCTTATTCTCTCCGTTCATTGGAAACTCCTTTTTACCATGAAACTGTAAAACAGTTTGCAAGCATTTTTTACTGCATTCATGCAGCTTAACGAAATTTTAAAAATGAACTTTTGATTATTACAACAAATTGTTTTATTAATTAACTATTGATAATATAATTCTTTATCATGGGTTATTATATGGTACATAATAGAACTCGTCAAGGAAATCTTGTCAATAGAAACTAAAAAATGAAAATTTTTCTATGTAAAAGGCTTCATGTTCTGCCAATTATATCAGCACGCTTTCAATTTCTCTGGTTCTGCCGCCGGTCTTCCGCTTTGCAGGCTTTTTGAACGAAACGATAAATTCGCCGTCTTTATAATCTACAATTACAGCGGATTTACCTTCTGCCTCGCCTGAAAGCAGCTTTATAGAAAGAGGATCTTCTATATTCCGCTGAATCAGACGCCGCATAGGACGCGCGCCATACTGCGGGTCGTAGCCGTTATCTACAAGATAACCGCAGGCAGCAGGTCTTACTGCAAGTGAAAGATTCTGTTCTGCAAGGCGCGCCTCAAGTTCTTTAAGCTGCATATTCAGAATTGCACCGACTTCTTCTTTAGAAAGAGCTGTAAATACAACAGTGTCGTCAATTCTGTTCAAAAGTTCAGGTCTTAAAAGCTTCTTCAATTCAGAAAGGGCATTTGCCTTTATGTCCTCGTACTCAAGCAGCCCTGTTTCAAGATTAGAGAAGCCTACTCTGCTTTCTGTAGTTATCTCTCTTGCACCGGCGTTGCTCGTCATAATAATTACAGTATTTCTAAAGTTTACTGAATGACCAAGGCTGTCTTTAAGCTCGCCCTCTTCAAGCACCTGCAGAAGCAGATTGAATACATCAGGGTGAGCCTTTTCAATTTCATCAAGAAGCACGACAGAATACGGATTCTTCCGCACTTTTTCAGTAAGAACGCCGCCTTCCTCATAGCCCACATATCCAGGCGGTGCGCCGACAAGGCGGCTTGCATTGTGCTTTTCCATGTAATCGCTCATATCAATTCTGATAAGCGAATCTTCCGTGCCGAAAAGGAACTTTGCAAGTGTTTTTGCAAGCAAAGTCTTGCCAACACCTGTAGGCCCCAGAAAAATAAACGAACCCAAAGGACGGCGCACAGACGAAATTCCAGAGCGCGAGCGCCTGATTGCAGAGCTTATAAGAGAGACAGCCTCGTTCTGACCGACAACAGTCTTATGCAGTTCTGCTTCCATGTTTATAAGCTTTGCAGATTCAGAAGTATCAATATTCTCAAGCGGGATGCCTGTCATTATGGCAAGCACTTTTTTTATGTCGTTTACTGTTACTACATTTGAGCCGTTCACATCGGCTGTCTGCCAGTAATTGCGTACAATGTCAAGTTTCTGTCTCAGCTCGCGCACCTGGTCTCTAACCTCGGCGGCGCGCTCGTAATTCTGGCTGTTTACAAGCTGCTGCTTCTCTTTATTCAGCTGCTCAATATTTGATTCAATGTCGGCAAGTTCAGGCGGTCTTATATCGGACGCAATTTTTTTCATTGAACCTGCTTCGTCAAGCACGTCTATAGCCTTATCCGGAAAATACCTGTCTGTAATAAAACGGCGGCTGTAGCGCATAATCTGCTCGATTACATCATCTCCGTAGATAACACCATGGAATTCTTCGTACTTCTTTTTAAGCCCTTCAAGAATCAGGCGGACGTCTGCATCAGAAGGCTCTTCTACCCTTACCTGCTGAAAACGGCGTGCCAGAGCGGCGTCTTTTTCAAAATACTGGCGGAATTCTTTCGAGGTTGTTGCACCGATACACTGAATCTCGCCGCGTGAAAGCGCAGGCTTGAGCAAATTAGAAGCGTCCATTGCGCCTTCTGCACCGCCTGTGCCGATAAGCGTGTGAAGTTCATCTATAAAAAGAATAATATTCTTGTTTTCGGTTGCTTCTTTCATTATGCGCTTAAAACGCTCTTCAAATTCACCGCGGTATTTTGTGCCTGCAACAACAGAAGCAAGGTCAAGCGTAAGCACGCGTTTCTTGCAGAGATTTCTCGGCACGCGCTCTGACACAATGCGCTGGGCAAGCCCTTCTACAATTGCGGTTTTGCCCACACCCGGCTCTCCGACCAAAACAGGGTTGTTCTTTGAACGGCGCGAAAGAATCTGAATCACGCGGGCAATTTCTGCATCGCGCCCGATTACCGGGTCAAGCTTCTGCGCGCGTGCAAGAGCTGTTAAATCCCGCGAATAGTTTTTTAAAATGCCGTTAGTCTGCGCTCTGCCGGGCTGTGCATTAAAACCGCCAGACACACCGGCAGCCTGCATCTGCGGAAAAACCGGATATCTCGGCTGTGCTGCAAAATCAGGATCGCGTTCCGCATATTGGCTTTCTTCGTTTGAAGTTCTATTTAAAATGTCAGCGGTTTTTCTTGCATCATCTATAGAAAGGTGCTGTTTTTCAAAAAAAATGGCACATGGACTTTTTTCTTCTCTTATGGCTGCCAAAAGCAGATGCTCTGTACCGACATATTCCTGACGCAGGCTTCTTGCTTCAATCTGTGCTGTATTGAGAAGCGTATTAAGCCGCCTTGAAAGGGGCAAATCACCAAAAGACATAGAAGACGACTTAATAGGCAGAGACTGCTCAAGCACAAGCTGCAGTGAAAGAATATTCACTTTTAAAGACTTTAATATAAGAACAGCCCGGCCTTCTCCATTTCTGAGCATTGCCAAAAGCACATGTTCAGGAAGAAGCTGTTCGCTGCCGTTTTTACGTCCTTCTTCCTGTGCAAGCACAGTCAGAATTTTCTTCGCTCTATCGGTCAATCCCTTTAACATACCAAACCTCTGAAACTTAGCTATAGTTCCAAATGAACGTTAGAAAGTGCTTCCTGCAAAACCAAAGCACGCAAACGCTCTATTTTTTCGTCTTCAGTAGCAATGTCCTGTTCAAAATTAAAAGTTCCGTTACGAATAACATAAGTCAGATGAGCATTCTGAACTCTGTAAAGCAAAGCCGTTAATTCATTGTGCTTTATGCCGGAAAGCAGTCCTAAATTAAGCCCCCACTTTATTTTTGAAACAAGGTCAATACCTTCCCTATTTGTAACTAATCGGCTATATTTCACGGTCGCAATAGCCCGATAAATCAAATCTTTTATGCGCGTTGTCCTTCCGTCAAGAAGATTCATCGCAAGCCCGCGCTCGTTCTCTATAAGCTTAAGAACCGCAACTTCAAAACGCGCAACCTGCTCGTCCTCTGTCCCCTGATAGGCCTGTCTGTTCTGAATAAGAAAGAACGAGCCGAGAGGAGTTGAGCTGTCGTTAGGACCAAAAAAAGCTGTTACAGCACAGCCGTCAAGCATTGCTGCACGGAAAAACTTTTCGCATGTACCTGCCATAGTCATAGAAGGAAGATGAAGCACGCAAGAAAGCTTCATTCCGCTGCCCAGATCGCGCATAAGCGAAGTAAGGTAGCCGAATTCATTTGATGCGGCAAACTGAAGATAGTTCTGCAATTCAGAATCAAGTCTTTTAGATTCAACAAAGGCGCTTTCGCAGTCAAAGCCGCTTGCAAAGCTTGCTATGCGCAGATGGTCTTCGCTGTTTACAGAACATGAAACTTTTCCGTCTCCACGCAAAACACCGCCTGTCCATGGCTGTGCGTACATTGAATACGGAAATATTCCCCTTTCTGTTAAGATACGCTGACCGAGCGCGTCTAAATTTGCAGCCCTGAGAGCCTGATAATTTTCGGCATCTTCAACATGTGTAAAAGAATCAAATATAAGCATCTGCACGCGCTCTGCATCATCGCTTGTCAAATATTTTGGGAACACAAAATCAGCAAGATTACGTGCAAGCCTTACACGCGTTGAAAGAGTAATGTCATTTTCCGGGCCGGGCGCAGAATACCATGCATCTAAAGACTGCCCCTCAGAAGACGAATTCTTACTCATCAGACTCACCTTCTGAATAATACGGTTGTGCAGAACGTGTTTCTAAAGCGCGGAGCCGGTCGCGGTAAACTGCGGCTTTCTCGTAGTCTTCTGCTGCAACAGCTTCCGCAAGTTTTTCCTGGTACATCATTCTGTCTGTAAGCACAGAGCGGAAATGCGCAAGCTTTTTGGGCAGCCCGCCATGATAAGTGCCTTCAATTCCATGATTTTTTAAAATGCTGAAAATTTCGCTTTTAAAGACTGTATAACATTCAGGGCAGCCTGCTGACTTGATTCTTTTTAAATCAGCCAGAGTTCTTCCGCAGACAGGACACGCATAAGACGGCTGTGAAATCTGATTTGAACTGCCTGCGTCCTGCAAAATTCCAGAAAGCAGATTATTGAAGGCAACTTCAACATTTTTGCCGGCAACATTTATTCCGCGTTCTTTTGCACATTCAACACAAAGATGAAGTTCAACAGTTCTTGTAGCCGAAACCTGCTGTACAAAAAGCACAGCGTTCCGTATACCGCAAATATCGCATTTCATAAAAAAAACCTTAAATTTTCCGTAAACTCTCAAGCGGTTTCTCGTTTGCGGCTTTATAAGCCGGTATAAGCGAGACAACAGTTGAAAGCAGCAGTGTTACAGCCGCAATTGCAAAAATTTCTGCAAACGGCACAGCAATAGGAATATTCGTCAGATAAAATTCAGGGTCAAGCAGCCTGACTGAAATAAAGTCCTCTGCCGCAGAGCCTGCACCGACATGACTGACAGTATATCCCAAATAAGCAAATATGTTTACAATTTTTTCAAAAAAACTGATAATTTCGTTTGATTTTATGGCGCACAAAATACCGAGCGGGAGCCCGATAATTACGCCGCCAAGACCGGTAAAAAAGCCTGTCAAAACAAAGGTCAGCCGAATCTCTTTCGGTGATGCACCGATTGCTTTTAGAATCGCAATTTCCTTGCGTTTTTCCATTGTAAGCATAATCAGCGCGGAAGAAACATTTACAGACGCAACAAGCACTATTAGAAACATAATAAAAAGCAGCATTGTCTTCGTTGTGTTGAAAGTCTCGTAAGTTGAGCGGTTAAGTTCCTGCCATGTGTAGACGCCGTAGCCTTTGCCCGCTATTTTCTGGCACTCGTTCTGAACGGCGTAAAGATTCTTTGAAAAAGCGTCTTTAGTCTTTATACCTATAAACACACGTGAAACATTAGAAGCCAGAAACTCAAAACCAGCTTCAAGCGGCACAAAAACCCAGAGCGCGTCCAATTCCTGATAACCCGAAGAAACAATGCCCGAAACCGTAAAAGCAGCTGTTTTAGGCACAGCCTTGCCGTTAGGCAGATTCCGCATTGTTATTAAGTGAAGCGTATCGCCGACAGCTAGACCTGTCTTTTCGGCAAGTGCACTGCCGATTACCGCGCTTCTTTCGCCGTCAAAAGCGAGAGCACCGCTTTTAACTTCAAAAAGGTCTTTAAAAGACGCATTTTCGTCAAAAAGCTTTGGCTCAACTGCGCGGACAGAAGCACCGCTCCGCTCTTTTTTGCCTGCGGCAAGTGCCATGCCAGTGCGCTCAATATATGCGGCTTCAACGCCGTTAAGTTTTTCAAGTTCGGCAGCCTGTTCTTTCAGCTGTCCGATATTTCCGAAAATGTCAGCCTGTGCCTTATATTGAATAGACTGCAAATGAAAAGATGAAAGTTCCACGATTCTGTCGGTCATTCCCTTTATCATGCTGTCTGAAAACACAAGCACAACAATAAGCGGAATAACACTGAAAGCTACACAAATCATAGCGGCGAAAACGCTTTTTTTTGCGGGGCTTTTGTTTGAGGAAGTCTTATCTGCAATTGCCGCCTCAGGCTTTGAAGGGAACATGAACCTTAAAGCCAGACGCATTATAGTTGAAATTGTCATAAGGCAGCCAGATTTCCATTCTTTATTGTGTAAACCACATCACCGCTCTGCGCCAGCTTCATATCGTGCGTTACAAGCAGCAGCGTCTTTTTGTAGCGGTCAACAAGCGAGAACAAAAGGCTGCCGACAGCCTGTGCATTTGCAGGATCAAGGTTGCCGGTAGGCTCATCAGCAAGAATAAGTTCGGGGTCGTTTATAAGCGAGCGGGCAACTGCAACACGCTGGCGCTCTCCGCCCGAAAGCTGAGACGGAAAATGATTTGCGCGCTTTTCAAGTCCAACATCGCATAAAAGTGCTTTTGCATGGTCAAGAGCCTTTCTCTGCGGCACGCCTGCAATAAGCGCGCTCATTGCGACATTTTCCACTGCCGTAAAATCTTTGAGAAGATAATGAAACTGAAAAATGAGACCGAGTGTTTTTGAGCGGTAATGCGTCAGTTTGTCTTCGTTCTGTGCGCTTACAAGAAAATCACCGACTTTTACAGAACCGCCTGAAGGAGAATCAAGCGCACCGATTATGTTGAGCAGCGTGCTTTTGCCGGAACCGCTTTCGCCGGTTATAACAGCTTTTGTACCGCGGTTAACCGTCAGCGAGAGATTCTTCAATATTTCAAGCTGTTCACTTTCGGTGTTATAAATCTTAGAAAGATTTTCCACTATTACTAAAGGCTCATTATTCATCGCGTAAAACCTCTGCACAAGACAAATTAAGCACGCCGCGGCTTGCCGCCCATGCTGCAATTAAAGAAGCAAAAATTCCAAAAATTGAGATAAGACAT
>CADBUT010000382.1 GCA_902797925.1 uncultured Spirochaetaceae bacterium | reverse complement strand
GCCAGACTGCGACGGCGACAGAGGAAACATCGTATATTGGAACGAAAAGCTGCAAAAAGCCGAAGTTCTCAAGGCGCAGGAAGTTTTTGCATTGTCTGTACTTGCAGAGCTTTCGTTTTCAGTTTACCAGAACGGCGGAACCCAGAAGCTCGGCGTTGCCGTAAACGACCCGACATCGATGCGCATAGAAAAGATTGCGCGTCCGTTTGGTGCAGAAGTTTTCCGCGCCGAAGTTGGTGAAGCTAACGTAGTAAATCTTGCCCGCGAAAAACGCGCCGAAGGCTACACTGTGCGCATCTTGGGCGAAGGCTCAAACGGCGGCAACATCACCCACCCCGCCGCAGTGCGCGACCCGCTGAACACGCTTTTTGCGCTTCTAAAGCTGCTTCTCATAAAAGACACACCGCAAAAATCCGGGCTCTTTCACGAATGGTGCAGAAGGTCAAACCAAGAAAGCAAATACAGCGAAAGCTTCAGCCTTTGCGACATAATTGCAACGCTGCCAGAATACACCACGACAGGCGTATCTGAAAAACGCGCAGTTGCGGCCGTTACGCAGAGCGACCACGCAAAGCTCAAGGCAGCTTATCAGCAAGTCTTTGAAGCTGAATGGAACGCAAAGAAAGACGCGCTCAAGCAGAAATGGGGCTTCTGCTCTTACGAGCCAGTCTGCAACAACGGCACAACTGAAACGCGGAACATAACGGACTACAGCATTTCTAAGAAAGGCGGTCTCAAGATTATCTTCAAGAATGAGCATGGCGAAAACATTGCGTTCCTTTGGATGCGCGGCTCCGGCACAGAGCCTGTTTTCCGCATAATGTGCGACGTTAAAGGCACAAACTCAAGAGAAGAGAAAGAGCTGCTTGAGTGGCACACTGACATGCTCTTAAAGGCAAACGAAGCTTCACTTAAATAAGCTTGAAAACAATGCAAAAGCTTTGAAAAATGCGCAATATTCAGACATTTTTTACAGCATTTTATGTTGCGCAAAAAGTATTCGTATGCTAAAGTTAATTCAAGTTTTGAAGTATCTTGATCTTAATTTTAACTAAGGAAGGAAAACATGGGCGTTCGCGGTGAATTGTTTACAAAACAGGTAATTCTGGACAACAGGTCTTATTTCTTTAACGTAAAGGAAAACTGGGCCGGTGACGTATTTTTGCAGGTTGTAGAAAGCAAAAACAAGGAAGGTGCAGAATTTGACCGTCATGCAATTGTAGTTTTTGCAGATGACATGCAGAAATTCTGCAAAGGTCTTGAAGATAGTCTAGGATTTATTGAAAAAGACCGGAAAGCAAAGGCTAAAGCCAGAGCGGAACGCAAGCTTGAAAAAGAAGCAAAGTACGGTCCTAAAAAGAAGATTCACCGCAACAGCAAAGACTCTGACGAAGCACCAGAGCAGATTCACAAAAGCCCTGTAAAAAGAACTGGCCGCGTGCATGTAGTTTCAAAGCTTCCGGAAAACCAATAAAGCTACAGGGGTTTACCCAAAAATGACAGGCTAATATGAAAAGGTCCTTCTCTGAATAGGTGAAGGGCCTATTTTTTTGCAGATTTCGCGGTGCGCTTTAGTCGGATCGCCTTTATGCTTTGCATAGCCGTATTCAGGATAAAGCCTGTCAAATTCGCACATGCGGCGGTCGCGGTCTTCTTTTGCCAGAATAGAAGCCGCCATTACAGGCTGATAATTTCCGTCTGCTTTTGGTTCAGCCCGACATTCAACGTCAATTTCCGGGCAGAAAGTACCGTCAACAATTGCGGAAACATCAGCTTTACTGAAGCCCTTCTGTTCAAGCATGGCGCACATTTTTTCAAAGGCACGCTGCATAGCCAAAAGCGAAGCATTCAGTATATTAATTCCATCAATTTCAACATGAGAAGCTTCTGCAACCCCATAAGCGAGCGCATTCTCTTTTATGAGCACTTCAAGAGCGGCGCGTTTTTTGGGCGTAAGCTTTTTTGAGTCGTTTAAGCCGTCTATCGGGCAGTTTTCATCTAAGATTACAGCAGCTGCCGTAACAGGCCCTGCCAGCGGTCCTCTGCCGGCTTCATCAATGCCACAAATCAATTTCATACTGAAACCTTTCAGAAAAGCGGAGCTATTCCCTTTTTACAGGAAGAATCGTACCACAACGGCGTAAAGTCTTGGCTCGTGTGCATTTCGTTCTGAAACACGTTCTCGTCAAACGCATAGACGGTCGCAAAAAGCTCAGCACACCTTGCCTGTTTTGCAACGATAATAAAACGCGGAGATTCAAGTTCAAAAAGCGAATCAGACAAAGAAAAAGCAACGGCACTTTCGCCTGAAAGAGAAAAACGGTCGCTGTCAGAGCGGACCGAAGAATGCAGGCTTTGAACACCGACAGCCTGTCCCAAAGTCTGAACGGTTATTCCGCTTGAATTCATGCCGAGCCGGCATTTTACAGCCTGAATCAAGCCCTGCGGTGTGCTGATATTAGACACAAGCTCGCATTTTTCGACAGACACATCAGAATCGCGTGCATCAATAAGCGGAACGCCGCTTGTCAAAAAAGAGCGCACGTCCTGGTCGTAGACTTTTTCAAGCATACAGTTTTCAAAAGCCACATTTGAATTGCGTATAATCAAGCCGGAATTATTCTTAAACGAAAGGCACGCATTTTCGTGGCCGACAAAACGGCAGTCTGAATTCACCGCAAGACTCTGCGTAATTACAAAAGTGCCCTTCAGGTGAAGCACAGTCTTTTTTCTGGAATTAACCACAGCAAGCGCATCAAAGATAGAGCCGAAAGGTCTTGTAGAAGAACCGTCCGCATCAAGAGAGTAACGGCTTGCCGCATCTACATAAATATTGTTTGTTGCCACAGACGAGCGCACAGCTACCGTCTCGCTTTTGTTTCCGGCTGCATCGCGTGAATAAGCATAAACAGTATAAACCGAATTGTTCTCGCCGCCGCCAAGTATAAGCTTTGTACCGGCAAAAGGCATGAACACAATATTGTCATCCGGCTCTGAATCATGGGCAAGAGGCGAAACCGACTCGCCGAAATCCAAAGCCGTAGTTCTTGTGTCAATTGCAGTGTATACATCATCAGTTGCAAAAACAGACACCGCAACAGCGTTATTGCCTGAAATTGCATCGTCTTCAATTGACAGTACCGGCGCTTTAGGCGGCAGCTTATCAATTGTAAAAGAAACCGGAATCTCGCCCTGCTTTATGTTGCCGTAATAGACGTTGAGCAGCAAATCAAAGCGCCGCTCGTCACCGGCGAGCGTATCAACATAAAACGAAGTGAGCGGCTTTGAAACACCGTTCTCGTCTTCAATGCGGAATGTGTAAAGCGGGTTAGAAAACTGAAGCTCGACGCTCTTGTTTGTAATGCCGCGTTCAGGCAGACCTATGACAGTCGGTCTTTCGGGCAGCACTATAGATTCAATATGAGAGCCAGTCTGCCAGCTTATTTTGTGGCTTTTCGTTCTGTCAAGATAAAACGGCTCAACATAGACCTGCCAGGCACCGCCATCAATGGAATACATAAGCCGCTGCCCTGCCTTGAACAGCACAAAATTCCAGTCGATAATCTGAAGCGGCGAGCTGAACGTTTTGTCTTGAATCATTGAAGTTTTCGGCGCATCGTTCGTAGTTATAACATAGCGGTAAACAACAGAACCGCTCGTTATTTCAAGCGGAAGCATAGCGTTTATGCATGAAGGCAGATTCTGGTACAAAGTTCTGCCGCTTAAAGCCGCGTCAAGGTGTGTGCCGATGCCGTAAGTGAGATTCTGCGAAACAGGCACAGGTTTTTGTACACCGCAGACGACAAGCGGATTAAGCATTGAAACTGAAAGCGGCGGCTTTACTGCAGCCGGCTCATTCACAACATAAGAGATTTTTTTCCGCGTCATCGTGCCGTCACCATGAACGGCCACAAGATTCAGCGTAACTTCGCCGTCCAAATCAATAAGCACAGGACCGTCGTAAGCAAAACCGAAATCAAGCGGGTCATATTCACTGAAAGAGTAAAAAACTTCAGTTTCTGGCGCACAGTCTAAGACAAGCACCTGCCTGTTAGCCCAAGTTCCTTCAACCGGGCTTAAAACGTCAAATTTATGGGAATTTACATTCTGGACAGTGTTTTTGCCGAGCATTATCTCATGGCTTTTTGTTCCGCCGTAAGTTTCAGTCCAGGCAACTACAGTATCGTTGTGGCTTATCGCCAAAGTTTCGCCGTTCATTGCAGAACCAACCGAGATTCTGCCCGTAAAAGAATCGAAAACCCGGTAGCGCACTATGTTGTTTGCCTTTACAAAAAACGTGTAGACATATCCGCTTTTTGTACGCTGAACGCTATAAGACGGAACTGAAATTGACAGCGCAAAAACAGAAACACAAATCAATAAGAGACAAAAGACAGCAATAGTTTTTCTGGGCAGCTCCATCTGTGTCTTACGCTTTACCAAGTAGCGGTTCAAGAGCATCCCTCAATTCCGGATCATCTTTATAATAGTTCTGCTCAAGCTCTTTTGCAGAAAGCCCGACAAGTTCATGGCTCATATAATGAATCCATCTGTCTTCATCTTCAGAATGAATCTCAAATTTGCGGCACCAGTAGTCAGGCTGAATAGGCAGCTGCTGTTCATGGTATGTGTAATATTTGTAGTCGTGCACAGCAACCTTAATGTCGTCGCGCGGAACGCCCTTCTCTAACAGCACTTCAACAAGATAGTTGATTGTCCTTCCTGTATCGAAAATGTCATCTATTAAAAGAATCTTGTCGCCCGGGCGCAGATGCTCAGGCGAATATGTCCAGCCGTCAATCATTACTTTGTCGTGCGCGCGGATGTCTGTATAAGAGCGGGCAACAACAGCCGCATAAAGAACAGGGTGCACGTCTTTTCTTGCAATTTTAAAATATTCGCTGACGACATTGCCTACATAAGCACCGCCACGAAGCGAAACATAAATAACATCAGGTATAAAACCGTCTTCAAGAATACGGTGAGCCATCTTGAGCGCACCGTTTCTGACTTTATCATAAGGCAAGAATTCTTTTATCATAGGAAACCTCGCAAAAAAGCTAAAAAGACTACGGCCAAAGCAAAAAACCGTTCTTAATTTTACACCGAAGGAATTAAAAAAACAACGGATTTATTTGTTTTTTAAGAAAACTTTTGTTCTGTCAATTTTAGCCGGATATTGCTCGCAGTAAACAATTTTGCCGCCGATGATGCCGAGGCGCACGATTTCGCTGTCTTCTGCGCCTTTCATGTCTTCCATGCCGTT
>CADBUT010000381.1 GCA_902797925.1 uncultured Spirochaetaceae bacterium | reverse complement strand
TACCCATTGTAAGAAGTAAATCTGAATAATGAAAATAAAGATTTTCACATGCAATACTGTCATTGCTGTATTTTTTTACAGCCTGCTTGAAAAAATCAAGCAAATAATCTGTTTTGCCCGCATCAGTATACTGCTCCATAATCATACGGCTCACAGCAGGTTTTGCATGTCCTTTATCAAACAACTTGTAAGCTGCATCTAAAGCTTTTTTCTTCTGATTCTGTCTTGCATAAAGACCTATGCTGAATTGCGCAATTCTGTAATCATCAGGAAAAGCTTCTCCGCATTTTTTCAGATATTCCTCCGCAGTTTTATAATCTGCAATTGAAATATAAATTCTTGCAACAACTAAATACGCATCTGATTGATATACAGGACTATCTTTATAACCTTCAATGCTTTTTTTTACAAATTCCGCGCCTTTTTTACCATTATCAGTAAACCAAAGAATAATGCCATAATGATAATTGTCTGTCGCTGTAAATTCAAATTCTTTCAGCTTTGCCTCATAAACCTCTATAGCAGAATTATAATCACCTTGTCGATAATAACCGGTTGCTAGAAAACTTAACGAATATTCGTCATAGCAACCACTGTCATACGCCTTTTGAAGATAAAACACAGTTTTATCAATCAGTTCTTTTGAAGGAATAAACCATTGGTCGCCATAACAGTCTTTTACATCATTATAATAAAGCCCCAAAGCATAATTGAGAATCGGTTTTTCACCGTTCTTTGCAACAAATTCGTTTATTGCTTTTACAGGGTCAAACAGAACCATATTAAAAGTTCCGTCTCCAATGCGTACATCATAAAGTGTTTCATTTTCAGAAAGATTCTTAAATGCAAACATTTGATGCATAGTGCTTTTTGCAAAATAATAAATTGTAACTTCAACCTTTTTTGCAAGAAGGAACTCATTATCAGCTTTTCGAAGCGCATCAAAAGCAGATTGATACTGCCGCTTTTCGATTAGTTCATCAACATTGGCAAGCACAGCCTTTGTCTTTGCATCAGCATCAGAATATACATCTTTTGCAAAAAGAGAAAACGTAAAACATAGAATAATCAAAACTAGGAACAAACACTTTTTCATATCTTCATTTTACAGTTTTAATTGCAACAAGTCAATTTTTTCTATTAATAGATATCTTAATTAAGTTCAACACTATCTTTATTTTTCTAAAATTCCGTCCTGCTTCTTACTGCGTCTGCAAAGGCGAGGAGCTTTGCTGGCTGTAAGGATTGTTTCGTGTTTTATCTGTGGAATTGCAGCCGGATTGTTAGTAAGAATGTTCTATTGTAGAAAACAATCCTGTCATGCTGAACTTGTTTCAGCATCTATTGATGAAGAGATTCCAAAGCAATTGTGCTTTCTGCAATTTTTCAGCGTTATGTTCCGGCAGAGAGTCTATGGCAAAACCTTTGGAAAAGAACACGAAGGCTTCGGCCTTTTGATGGCAGCAACAATCGGAGTGCCTCTTTATGTATGTGGTGGCGGCACCATTCCGCTTATAATTCAATGGCTTGCCGGCGGAGCGAAGCTCCTAGCGGCGTTCGGGGTATCGTTCGTTCTGCTAAGGAATTGCACCCGGATAAAGCGTATTATTCAAAAACAGCCTTGCTGAAAAAGTCTTCGAGCAGCTTTATAGTTTCATCTTTTAAAGCATTGCATGAATCTACAATAATTAAAACCTCTACAGGTTCATTAAGGCGCTTTTGTGCAGGAGCTATTGCAAAATATTTTGGCTGCCCGGCTCCGCCTTCAGACTTAACCTTTGAAAAATCAACCTCATGCTCGCATTTTACACCCGAAAGTTTTTCAGGCGTAATCTTAGCCGCGTAAAAATAGCCGAGCGCACCGTTTCTTGCATCCTGATATTTAGAAGAATCTTCAAATGTGTATTTTTCAAATTCCCTGCCGCTTATTTCGATTTTTTCTTTCTTTGTTATTGGAAGAGAGTTAAGAGTTTTCTGTTTTATACTCTCTGAATACAATGATTCCGGATAAACCATCAGAACAATACTTATACTGGCAGGTTTTCCTTCCAATGATAAATCGTTTGGCGTTAAAAGGCACATAGCCGCATGTTCTTTTGTAAACTGAGCAAGGCGCAGACCCCATTCAGGTTTACTAGGAATTGAAATTCCGAGCATTGTACTGTAGATAAATGCACCGCCGTCTTTTCCCTGTGAAATTCTCCAAACCTGTTCGGAACTATAAGTTTCATCAGCAGAGCTTTCTTTTATAGAACTTTTAATCATTTTCAAAAGCGACTGATTTAGAACAGCTTCTTCCGGGATATTGCCGCCGTTTGTAATTGCATAATAGGCATTCAACGGCATTGAAGAAAGCAAGTAACTATAAGCATAATCTTCGATAAAAAAATTGCTGACCTGATAGTCCTTCATTTTCAGGTATTTTTCCAGCTCATCTCTGCCTGCACTTGTCTTTCCCTGCGAAATAAGAAAATTTCCGTAAATCCAATGGTGACCGGCATTTTTAGAATACTTCTTATCGATTTTTGAATAAAAATTTTCCACTTGTGCTGAAGGAATTTTATCAAAATTATAAAGACATCTCATTGTAAGAAGCTTGAGCAAATCTTCGTCATAATTTGTCTTTTTCTTTTTATTCAGATATCCGTAAAGATTTTCTGCGGCGTCTAAATAAGCCGTTTTTGAATCTTTATGCTGAAAATCAAGAGTTCTTATGGAATCGTATGACATCTCAAAAGCAAGATACAAGCCTTTAAAATCTTCATCTTGCGGAAGGTT
>CADBUT010000380.1 GCA_902797925.1 uncultured Spirochaetaceae bacterium | reverse complement strand
CTTGCCGGAAATGAACCGCAAGAAAATTGCGAAAGCCCGCATAATCGGAAACCCTGGCTGCTACGTTACTTCTGCAACGCTTGCGCTTCTGCCGGCCATAGAGAACGGCCTTATCAAGTTTGACCCGATTATCGTTGATTCAAAGAGTGGCGTAACAGGCACAGGCAGGAACCCTTCTATTAAGAACCAGTTCTGTGAGTGCGGTGAATCAATTTCGCCTTATGCGGTTGGCGCGCACAGACACCAGCCGGAAATTGAGCGCAACCTTTCGATTGCAGCTGGCGAACATTGCGGCGTTGTCTTTACGCCGCATCTCGTGCCGATGAGCCGCGGCATTGTAAGCACTGTCTATGCTCATTTGAACGATACAATATGCGAAGCCGCCGGAGCTGAAATCAACAGCAAGATAATTCAGCGCCTTTACAGCGACTTTTATGCCAACGAGCCTTTTGTCCGTGTACTCCATTCCGGAATGGTGCCTGCAACCAAAAATGTGCGCTATTCAAATTACTGCGACATTTCAGTGCATGTTGTGCATGACGGCAAAATGCTTGAGGTTTGCTCGGCTTTGGACAATATGCTTAAAGGCGCGGCCGGTCAGGCTGTTCAGAATATGAACATTATGTTCGGTTATAAAGAAGACATGGGAATCGATATGATTCCTCCGGCTTTTTAATAGCTATGTCACCCCGAACGCTGCGCATTGACCGCACGCCAGCTACGGTCGAATGGTTCAGTGTTTGCTGAGATGCCGAAACAAGTTCGGCATGACAAATTGATTTATGATTCATCAGGCTGTAAAGCTTGAGATTAAAGCCGTTATGCAGATTGTTCTGCAAGCACGGCTGATACGTTTTTTTAGAGGCTGTATAAATTGACTAAGCTGATTGATGGCGGCGTGTGTGCGCCGCTTGGTTTTAGTGCAAATGGCGTGCTTGCCGGCATCAAGCCGGGAAGAACCAAGAATGATTTGGCTCTGATTTATTCAGAAAAGCCGTGCAGTGTTGGCGCTGTCTTTACGTCGAACCTCGTAAAGGCTGAGCCTGTAAAGCTTTCGCGCGAGCATGTAAAGACTGGCCGTGCTCAGGCTGTTATCGCCAATTCTGGCAACGCGAATGCATGCACAGGCGCAAAGGGTGCAGAAAACGCATTGCGTATGGCGCGTGCCGCTGCAAAAGCCCTTGCTGTTTCAGAAACTGACGTTATCGTCTGCTCAACCGGCGTTATCGGTCAGCAGATTAACATAGACGTAATCGAAAAAGCTTTGCCAAAGCTAAAAGAAGGCTTGAGCCGTTCAGGCAACGTTGCCGCTCGCGAAGCCATTATGACGACAGACACTGTTTACAAAGAAGTGGCTGTAGAAACTACAATCGGCGGCAAGACAGTGCGCATCGGCACTATGGCGAAAGGTTCGGGCATGATTCACATCAACATGGGAACAATGCTCGGCTTTATCACCACAGACTGCGCCATTTCAAGCGAAATGCTTCAAGCTGCATTGTCTGAAAGCATTAAAGGCACTTATAATTGTGTTTCAGTTGACGGCGACACAAGCACCAACGACACTTTGTCGATTCTTGCAAACGGCATGGCAGGCAACGCTGAAATAAAGGCAAAAGGCGCAGATTATGACGCTTTCCTTGCGGCGCTCAACGAAGTGAATACGATGATGGCGCGTAAGATTGCGGCAGACGGCGAAGGTGCGGAACGTCTGATTGAATGCACCGTACAGGGTGCATCTTCTGTTGAGGTTGCACGCAAACTTGCAAAGTCTGTTATCAGCTCAAGCCTCGTTAAGGCGGCTTTCTTCGGTGCAGACGCAAACTGGGGGCGCATTCTTTGTGCAATGGGCTATTCAGGAGAATTCTTTGACCAGACAAAGACGAGCGTTTCTTTTACGAACAGCAAAGGAACAATCGATGTCTGCAAAGACGGCGCAGACCTTCCTTTTGACGAAGACAAGGCAAAAATTGTGCTCGGCGAAAAGGAAGTAAAGATTCTGATTACATTGAAAGACGGCAATGCTTCGGGCACGGCCTGGGGCTGCGATTTGACTTATGAATATGTAAAGATTAACGGAGATTACCGCACATGATTTCTAATGAAGACTGGACCGATGTGCTTGTTCAGGCAATGCCTTATATTCAGCGTTATGCCGGCAAGACCATCGTAGTAAAATACGGCGGAAACGCCATGCTTAACACGGAGCTTAAGCAGGCCGTGATGGAAGACCTTGTTCTTATGAGCTTGGTCGGCATCCGTTCTGTGCTTGTGCACGGCGGCGGCCCTGAAATTAACGCAGCTCTTGAGAAAGTCGGCAAAGAATCTAAGTTTGTGAACGGCTTGCGCTACACAGACGAAGAAACAATGGAAATTGTGCAGGAAGTGCTTGCGGGCAAAATCAACAAAGAGATTGTCGGGCTGCTTCAAAAAGCAGGCGGCAAGGCGGTCGGGCTTTGCGGCATAGACGGCGGAATGCTTACGGCAACCAAGCTTACGTCAAACGGCGCAGACTTGGGCTTTGTCGGCGAAGTAACTGCCATAAACCCTTCTATTATCAATCAGGTTATTGCAGAAGGCTTTATTCCTGTTATTTCGACTGTAGCTGCCGGCGGTCCGGGCGATCCGCATTCGTATAACATTAATGCTGATACAGCCGCCGCCAAGATTGCGGTTGCTCTCAAGGCAGAAAAGTTCGTGCAGATGACGAATGTTCCGGGGCTTTTGCGCGACGTGAACGACCCAAGCTCGCTCATTTCTGTTATCAAGCGCGAAGATATTCCGCAGCTTGTTGAAACAGGCGTAATTTCAAGCGGAATGATTCCGAAAGTGGCCTGCTGTACCGAAGCTTTGGACGGCGGCGTGCTTCGAACGCATATAATCGATGGCCGCGTGCCTCACGCGCTTCTGCTTGAAGTTTTCAGTGACCGCGGTGTAGGTACGATGATTTTGTAAGCTGATGCAAGGCTGTTCCGTGGTTTGACGGCAACGGCAGTGCGCGGCTTTTGGCTTTAGCTTTTATAAAAGGAAATAATATGGCTGGAATTGTTGCAAACAACTATGGAAGTTTTGATGTAACTTTTGTCGGCGGCAACGGCGCGGAGCTTGTTGATAAGAACGGCAAGAAATATATTGATTTTGTCTCTGGCATTGGTGTCAATTGCCTCGGGCATAACAACCCGGTTCTGGTAAAGGCTTTGACCGACCAGATTAAGAAAGAAATTCATATCGGAAACTATTACACGTCTGATACGAACCTTGCTTTTGCAGAAGAACTGACAAAGGCAACCGGCATGAAGCGCGTTTATTTCTGCAATTCAGGCGCAGAAGCAAACGAAGCTGCAATCAAGCTTGCACGCAAGTTCGGCTGGCTTGAAAGCAAGGACAAAGGCGGCAAGAGAAAGACAATTGTTACGCTTAAGCAGTCTTTTCACGGCCGGTCTCTTGCAACGCTTATGGCAACAGGCCAGGAAAAATTTCACCCTGACTGTTTTGCACCTTACCCGGACGGCTTTAAGTACATTGAAGCCGGCGATTTTGACGCAATCGAAAAGACTTTTGACGATTCAGTTTGCGCCTTTTTAATGGAATGTATTCAAGGTGAGGGCGGCGTAAACTTGGTTGACGAGAAATGGGCAAAAGCTGCATGCGACGCGGCGCGCAAAGCAGGTGCGCTCGTAATGATTGACGAAGTTCAGACCGGCATGGGCAGAACAGGCGCATTGTTCGCAAGCCTTGCAATGGGGCTTGAGCCAGACGTTATTACAGCTGCAAAAGGCATCGCCGGCGGTGTTCCGATGGGTGCATGTATTTTCGGCGGCAGGGCAACTGATGTTTTTGTTGCCGGAGACCATCAGTCTACATTTGGCGGCAACCCGCTTGCATGTGCAGGCGGCAGGGCAGTGCTTGCAGAAATGCTTAAGCCTGGCTTCTTTGAGCATGTCAACAAAGTCGGCAAGCTCATAACTGATACAATCAACTCATGGAAGCTGCCATGCGTAACTTTGGTTCACGGCAAGGGCTTGATGCTCGGCATTGACGTTACGCAAGCTCCTGGCGAGATTCAGAAGAAATGTCTTGAAAACGGCTTGTGCGTTTCAACAGCCGGAACAAAGGCCGTGCGCTTCTTGCCGCCTCTTGTGCTTACAGAAGAGCAGGCTCTGGCCGGGCTTGCGATTTTCAAGAAAGTGCTTGAAAGCGTGTAGCCCATAAAACTAAACGATAACTAAGGATGGAACAAAATGTCTCAGCTTACGATTCCAAAGAAGTATAAACCGTTGCTTTCGGTCAAAGAAACCGAACATGCAATCGTCATGATTAAGGATTTTTTTCAGCTTGCGCTTTCAACCGAGCTTAATCTGACGCGTGTCACTGCACCGCTTTTTGTTCCAAAAGGCACAGGCTTGAATGACGACTTGAACGGCGTGGAACGCCCTGTAAGTTTTCCTGTGAAAGACATGAACGAGCAGACAATGGAAATTGTACATTCGCTCGCAAAGTGGAAGAGGGTAAAGATTACGGAGCTTGGCCTTTCGCGCGGTTTCGGTATTTACACAGACATGAACGCAATCCGCGCTGACGAAGACCTGGATAACATTCATTCGCTTTACGTTGACCAGTGGGACTGGGAAATGGCGATTGACTCAGGCGACAGAAGCATTGAATTTTTGAAAGACGTCGTAAAGAAGATTTTCCGCTGCTTGAAGCGCACCGAATTCTATATTTACGACCGTTTTCCGCAGATTACGCCGATTCTGCCCGAAGAGATTACGTTCATTCATGCAGAAGATTTGCTTCAAGCTTATCCGAAACTTTCGGTTAAAGAGCGCGAAAACGAAATCGCCAAGAAATATGGCGCTGTCTTCATCATAGGAATCGGTGCGCCGCTTTCTGACGGCATTGCACACGACGGCCGTGCACCAGACTATGACGACTGGATTAGCGAAACAGGCGACGGCAAGCGCGGTCTTAACGGCGATCTGCTTGTGTGGAACCCTGTGCTCGAAAGAGCTTTTGAGATTTCTTCGATGGGCGTGCGCGTTTCGCCAGAATCTTTGAAACGCCAGCTTGAAGAGCGCGGCTGCCCAGAGCGTGCCAAGCTTTATTTTCACAAAAGGCTTCTCAATGGCGAGCTTTCGCCGTCAATCGGCGGCGGCATAGGCCAGTCAAGATTGTGCATGTACTTTTTGAGAAAAGCCCACATAGGCGAAACTCAGGTAAGCACATGGCCGCAGACAATGATTGACGATTGTGCAAAGAACAATATACCGTTGCTTTAGTTTTGGCACTTGGAAGTGCCGGAACTAATTTAGGGGAGACAAGAACCTCTACTCGCAAGCGGGTTCTTTTCTCCCCTAAAACCCCTCTTTTTTCCAGCAGCGATTAGGGGCTCTGCCCCTAATAACCCCGTCTGTACAACTATTATCGATTGAACTCCGCTTTTGTAAGTTAATCTGGTCACTGAGCGGAGTCGAAGTGACCAAAAAAGTGGGCTTTTGCACAAAGGTGCAAAGGAAGCGGCATGTCATTCCCCGGCTTGACCGGGGAATCTTGGTTTACTTCATCTTAAGCACAACATCGTCGATGTAGATGTCGCCGGTGAGTTTGTTGCTGGGGTCGTCAAATTCGAAATACAATTGTTCGAAACGTGACCAGTCGAAATTACACGGAAGATTGTGATACTGCTTCGTTATTTCAGAGAAAGCTCCATCAATGTCTGTAAATTTGGGAACAGGAATTTCAACAGATATCCATTTTCCGATTGAATAATCAGAAGCTTTTATTGTATAACTTTTTCTCCATGGCAATTCTTCTTCACCTTCATCAGAGTCTCTAAGATAAAGATTGAATTTCTGATTTTTAGCAGTAAATTTTACAGCAAAGCAAACAGTATATGCCTGCTGGTTTTCTGCTATAGCGGAGATTATTTTTTTCGGGAGATAAAATCTGCTTCCATTCCATTTACCTGGATATGAAACTGAAATGCAATATTTCTGATCAGAATTTTCTTTTATTTCCTTCGCTTCTCCCCAGACCACTTTTCTAGTTCCCTTGCCCGTTATCCCATCATAAACCAGGTATGGGGTTTGGGGAGTTATGTTGATACTGTCGTTTTGAGCAAACTCTTCATTCGGCATATTAAAGCCGTATGCTTCAAGCGCATCTTTGTCAATATCATCAGGGAAAATCAAACTTGCTTTGTCTGATTTTAAAAATCCATCGGTGGCGTCAATTCCCCAGGTGCAATAAGGAATACCATTGTCATTAAGCGCGGCTACAGTTGTGCTAATCCATGCGAGTCTGTCTACTGCAGAAATCCATACCTTTGCACCGATTTCACCACACCAGACAGGAACATTGTTCTTTGCTCCCCAGTCAGCGGCTTTCTTGATTCTGTCATTTATATATTTTACAGTTCCAATTCTACTATATTGACCGTACTCGGATTTAACCCAATCATCAGAAGCAGCCTTTTGATTAAGTTTAGGCATGCGTGATTTTTCATAAGGAAATGGAATGTCCTTTACATTAGCCATTCCTTCGCCAACCCAGAATGCTCCTTGATGTGTAAAAATCATAGGCTCATAAAAATGGAAGGTGTAGATAAGATTATTATCTTTGTAGGGCTTCATTCTTACGAAAGTGTCGATGTTTGAAAAATCTGTGCAACTTACGACAATCTTGTGCTTTGTATCGTAAGTTCTGATAAGGTCAACTATTTCCCCTTGAACTTTTACCCATTTATTCGGGAAATCCTTAAATCTTGAATCCTTTGGTTCGTTAAAAATCTCGTAAATGATATATTCGCTTCTGTCTTTATAGCGCTGGGCAATCTGCGGCCACACTGCTTCAAGCTGCTCTTTGAAATCATTTAGTGACAAATAAGAACCTTTTGAGTCCCTATCCAAATAAGTATGATTATCTATAACAAGATAAATCTGATATTTTTCTGCCCAGTCGCAGACCTGATCAAGTTTTTCGAAAACCACGTCATAAATTGTTCCTGTAAAATAAGGTTCCATAAGAAGGTCAAAATGAACAGGAAGGCGGACTACATCAACGCCTATGCTTTTAAGACAGGCAAAATCTGTTTCGTCATATTTATTAAGATCGGGCATTTCACCTGGAGCCCATGGCTCAAACCAGTTAAGTAAATTAACACCTTTAGAAAACGGCAGTCTGCTTTGAGCAAAAACTGCAAACATGCAGCAAATCAAAACTAAGCAAAATAATAATTTCTTCATAAGAACTCCTTGTCATTCATTATCAATGAGCTTTTACAAAAAAAATACAGAGTTGAACTCACAATTTTCAGATTATTCCGGCAAATTACGCAAATATTCACCGGCAAGATACAGCGGAACATTTGTCATTCGTTCCTGCTCTTTGTAAGGCGACATTGAAAAGCGAAGCCCATAAGTAGAAGTATTATTTTTAAGCACAGTTGAAAGGCTTTTTGATTTTAAGTTTACTTCGGCTTTTACTTCTATAGGATAGATTTTATCTGATTGAGTTACAAAATCGATTTCGTTTGTCGAATTTTCGTTTGTATAATAGAAAAGCTGATTTTGCCTTGCGGTAAAATATTCCTGGGCAACAAACTGCTCTGTAAAGCTTCCCTTATAATTGGTAAAAATATTATTTCCAACAAGAATTTCCGATGGCGGTGCATCAGTCATTGCACCCAAAAGCCCTAAATCATTTACGAAAAGCTTAAAACTTTCAAAGTCTTCATAATATTTTAAGGGCATTTCAAATTTATTAATTCTTGTAATCTTGGGGGAAAATAAAGAAAATCTTACATTTTTCTAGGGGAATAACCAAAAGCGTCATCCCGAACTTGTTTCGGGATCTGAATACTATATCTGGTGTAGATGCTGAGCTGAAAGCCGCCGAAGGCTAATAAATTCAGCATGACAATACTTTTGGGTCAGCTCAATCTATTTATAAATAAGATTCCCGTGTCGAGCACGGGAATGACACAACTTTGTATGGATTGCCACGCTACGCTCGCAATGACTGAAAAAATTGTGAGTTCAACTCTGTATATCATTTTGCAATCATGCGGTAATATAAGCGTATGAATTTTAGAAAGCTTTTTTGTATTGTTGTGTTTTCTATTTTAGTTGTTTTCTCACTTTCGTCTCAGAATGATACGCTGGCTGAAGGTAAGCCT
>CADBUT010000379.1 GCA_902797925.1 uncultured Spirochaetaceae bacterium | reverse complement strand
TTCCGCTCAAGCTTTAACAAGTAAAAGCTTGTATTTTATTGGTTCTTTCCCCTTAAAATCAGAACCACGTAATATCGCCGGCTTGTGTCTGCTCTTTCTGCATTTCTTCTTTGTAGGCGGCTTCTCTGCTGCTGATTTCTTTGAGCGCAAGGTCTGAACGCTGTATGCGCTTCAAATAGATTTTGAAAGTCTGCGGATCATAGAAAATCTTGCGCGGATAAATTCCGCCGGTATCATTCGCCATAATCGGAATTTTTTCAGTCTGAAGGTAATCAAGCGCAAACGAAATGTTGTTCATGCCGGTGCGGTTCTTGTGAAAGTCACCGTCGCCTAGCACGTTGCCTCCGCCGAAAACCTTTGCCCGAAGGTTTTCCTTTTTTGAGCCTTTGTGAAACATATCGTTGAGCAGCAGCTCCATGGCAAAATCTCCGTAACGGCCTTGCTCTTCAACAGAAATTTCGTGGCATCTGTTTGTGGTCGGCAGCATAAAATGGTTCAGCCCGCCAAGTTTCAGCTCCGGGTCAAAAAGTGCAATGCTTATGCAAGAGCCTAACACCGTCGAAATAAGCACCGGCTCTGTCGTTGAGTAAAATTCACCTGGAAGAATTGTAATTATCTGCTTATTGAAATGCGAATCAAAGTGAGAGTTCATTTTCTTTAGAAGAACGTGATGTCGCCGGCTTCTACTCCTTCTTCGATGTCAATGCCGGTTACATTACCGGCAGTAAGCTTGTCTGAAACAACTGTGAACTGATGGATAAAGTTGTTGAACAAATCGTTGCGTATAGTCCACTCTGAAACGCCCTTCTTCTGCATCAATGAAGCCTTTACTTCCAGAGTCTTTTCTTGAATGTTGTTCAGTGCAGTCTGCTCATTTTTAAGTCTTGTTGAAAGCACTTCAAGGTTTTCGATTGAGTCTTCTATTGCGTGATAAGACGTAAAGAAATCATCTGAATAAACTTTGAAGTTCTCTACCATTGTAATAAAGTTTTTCTTCAGTTTGCCAAGCGAGTTGATAAAATCGGTTTTTGATTTATTGATTGCGGCAAAAATCTTACGGTCTGCTTCTGCTTCAACAGAGAAGTTCTTTATCTGCTTTGTACTGTTGTCAATAAAGTCCTGCAGCAAGTCCTGTGCTTCCTGAACGTTGTGGTCAGTCTGCGTAATAAGGTCAGACATGTATTCTACTGTAGATTTTATCGAGTTAATGTTGGCGTTTCTTGCAACCTCAATGCGCTGTGCAATGGCAACATAAGTAAGGTTGTTGATAATCGGGAAAAAGTCAGAGAAGCAGAGCTGAATGCGCTGCACTGAATTCTGTATGATGTTAGATTTGTCAAGAACCTGCTCCTGCGCTGTCTGATAAGACTTGAAGCTTGCGATAAACTTTGAGAATTCATCGCTTGTTTTGTTGATGCAGGCCTGAAGACTTGTACTCCTGCTTGAATCTTGAAGGCTTGTTTTGATGAATTTCTGTCTCATGTCTTCTACTGCGCTGAGAATAAAGTTGATTCTGTCGCGGTTTGCCTTAAATACCTCAATACTTGCAATAAGCTTGTTGTTTATGTTCTCAAGAAGTCTGATAGAAATATCTGAGAGCTGAAGGTCAAAACAAGCCTGGTCGAGCTGGTCGTCTATATTGGCATTGTCATTAGATTTGCTGCTGTCCTGAATCTTTGAAACGGTCAGAATAACATCGTCAAGCGACTGCCTTATAATGTCCTGCATCTGAATACATTCCATTGCTTTCAGGATAGGCTGGCGTACTTCGGCTGCATGTTCAAACATCTTGTTGAGGCTTGCAAGAATTCCGTCAAGTACCTGCGCAATGTCAGAGTTATCGCCTGTTGAAGCGTGTGTTGTTTTGTCAGAAATGCGCTCAACGTCTTCGATGGCAGCCTGAAGTATCTCGATGTTTTCAGTTATTGACTGCTCGTTTGCAATCAGTGCGTCTGACTGGGCGATAAGCCTGAGCGACAGCTGCTTTAAGTTTGAAGTAATGTAAGAGAAAGCCTGACCTTCTTTGCCGGATTTAATAGAAACAACCATCGCATTAAGCGAAATCAACTCCATCTCGCTGCTTTCGTCTTTAATTTTCTGAATAAGCGAGTTCATCGATTTCAAGACTTCCATGCGGCTTGAAAAGCTGTTTACAAGCTCAATATTCCGGTTTCTAAAGTTGACCGCAATTTCTTTATTCTGCTCAATTTTCTTTTCCTGCTTTTTCAAAATTGCGTTAAGGTCTTTTTTGATGTTCTCAAACCGGGCAATGTTGGCATTGTCTGTAACCTGTCCGTCTTCTCTTTTTATATTATTCAATTCACCTACAAGAATCGGAAAATTTGTACTGAGCTCAAGAAAGTCCTGTCCGCTTGCATCGCTGATTGATTTCAAATTTTTAAGAATAGTGGAAGTGTTCATAATCTTTGCCCGCTTTATTAAGAGTGTTGGCCTTTAGCGGCCTTTGTTTCATAAAATTCTTTTACTATATCTGCAAAATCTTCAGGCGCATCCTGCAATGCCGGAAGAATTCCCGAACCGCCAGCATAAATGCGCTGAACTACCGGCTGCAGCGACCTTGAGAAGTACGAGTCAGGATAGGCGGTTGCGGCTGGCTGCCTTTGAGCTATTGCATACTGCACGCTTTCATCATAAGGTACATAGCCGATAAACTCAATGTCGATTGAGAGCTTGTTGTGCGCAAGCTGCTGAAGTCTGTTTCCCATTTCTGTGTTCTGCATCGCACGCCCCATGTTCATTATGACGCGCGGCCTCATCTGCCTTAAAAGCTCGTATACACGTCTGCCTTCTCCGGGCAGGGCATCTTCTATTACGTTCAAAATCTGCTCAAAAGAGTAGTCTCTGCCTTCAAGCCGCTGAAGTATGGCGTTTTTCAAAATCTTGCGTGCTTCACTTTTCGGCGAGTAGCTTCTGTAGCAGAACCTGTACACGACAGACTTCAGAAATGAATACGCATTCAAAATCGAAGTAATTTCCGGCGTAACAATAAGCAGACCGTTATTTGTCATAATAAAAAAGTCTACCTGATTGTGTGCTGAACCTGCGCCCAAATCCAATATAAGATAATCACATTCAAGCTTGGCAAGTTCGCGCATGATTTTTTGTTTTGTAAAAAAATCCATATTGGCGGCGCCCGGAAAAAGGCAGTCGCCCGCTATAAAATGCAGGTTCGGGATACCGGTTGCCTGAACCAAGGCGCTCATGTCTGTTTCAAGCTTGTTGATAAAATGCCCGAGACCTTCCTGATTGTTCTTTAAGCCGAGCATTGTGTGCAAGTTCGCGCCGCCGAAGTCTAAATCGCAAAGCATAACGTGCTTGCATTGAGCCGCCATTGCAACAGAGAGATTTAGAGAAAGTACGCTTTTTCCGACACCGCCTTTTCCGCCGGCAACAGGAATAATAACCGCCATATATTTAATATAAGACAAAATATTAAGACCCGCAAGTTAAATGAAAGTAATTTTCATACGGTCATATATATTTTTTTAGCGCGGCTATATAAGCTTGTGCATATCTTGAAAGCACCACGCTTTTATGCGTTACCGTGCCGATTCTCATAAAATCGTCAAGCTCAAGCGGGCGCGCTATGATGTTGATGCCGTTAAGCTCACTGTCGATTACGCCGGAGCAGACAGTGTAGCCGTCAAGCCCGATAAGCAGATTAAAAAGCGTGGCACGGTCGCTCACCTTGATGTTGAGCTTGTGGTCAATGTCTGGCAGCGGCTCTTCGCTGAAATAAAACGAATTGTATTCGCCCTGTTCATAAGTGAGATACGGGAACGGCTTCAAGTCTTCAAGCGTTATGCGCTCTTTTTTAGCGAGCGGGCTTGTCTTTGAGATGAACACGTGAGGCTTTGCCGTGAAAAGCTCAGAAAAAACAAGGTCGTTTTTCTTGAGCAGCTTAGAGATTACTTCGCTGTTGCTTTTGTTCATATAAAGAATGCCGATTTCGCTTTTCAGCCGTGAAACATCGTCAATGATTTTGCTCGTGCGGCTTTCGCGCA
>CADBUT010000378.1 GCA_902797925.1 uncultured Spirochaetaceae bacterium | reverse complement strand
GTTCATAAGCCTGATGCATTTATCCGCGTTGAAGTGCGTGAACGCTGTTTTGTATATTGTGACAGAAATAAAGGCAGACGCGGGCTGCCTGTCGGTGTGTCTGGCAAAGGACTTCTTCTGCTTTCTGGCGGTATAGATTCGCCTGTTGCAGGCTACAGAATGATGCGGCGCGGCATGAAGGTAGAATGCATCTATTTTCATGCATATCCGTATACTTCAGCTGAAGCTCAGAAAAAGGTTGAAGATCTTGCCGCTATAATCTCTGCTTATGGAATTGACACGCACATAAACATAATTCCGTTTACAGATGTGCAGATGCGAATAAAGGAAAAAGCGCCTGAGAATTTCAGTACACTTATGCTAAGAATGTGTATGATGAAGGTTGCCAGTATGGTTGCGCGCCGCATAAAGGCTCAGTGCCTTATAACAGGCGAAAGCCTTGGTCAAGTTGCAAGCCAGACTATTGAAAATCTTGAAGTAACTGAATCGGCGTGTGAGCTGCCGCTTCTTCGTCCGCTTGTCGGTCTTGATAAGGAAGAAATCGTCAACACAGCCTGTGAAATCGGCACTTATGAGACATCTATTCTGCCATATGAAGACTGCTGCGTACTCTTTTCGCCGAAGCATCCTGTTCTGCGTGCATCTGTAGAAGAAGCGGCAAGAATTTTTGAGGCTCTCGACGTTTCAGAGCTGCTTAACGAAGCATACGAAAAACGTGAGATAAAGCGTTTTGCTGTAAGAGATTATGTTGCAGAGCATTTTGCTTCGGAAGCTTCTGCCACAGAAGAATAGCTATAAGTCTAAGCAATTGTTTGAGAATTTTGCAGCAGCTTCGGTTTCAGTCTTTGCTTTTCGGGCGGCTGCCTTTTTTGCCCTTATACCGCCTGCAAGCTTGTACCTGTCAGGTTCGCCGGAGCGTTCCCGTTCTTTCTGACTTTCAAGCTGAAATGCTACCATTCTCTTAAAGATGTTCATCAAAGGTTCTGCAGAGACATCTTTGCAGATACCGGCACTTTTAAGTTCTTTAATCAGATAATAGCAAGATTCAATTGTAGAAAGGCAATCTTCTTCAGGCTGTGTCTTGAACTGAAACTGCGATTTGTACCCGGCTTTAAAAGAGAGTTTCTGCAGCGGGCGGATATTATTGCTGAGCCTAAGGATTTTCTTAGCAAAAAACCATGTTGCGTCGACAACAATTACAAGCAGTGTTTTGCTGCCGAGCATTTCTTTCAGAGCCTGCCCTTCACTTTCTGTCTGCGCAGACCAGGCGTCTTCTCCGGGATATAAAAGCAGAGGCACATAGTTTGAGTCGTTCAAAAGAGCGTTCAGTCTTTTGTTTTCAGTAAAATCAATTCCAATAAGAATTTCTGAATCTTTTAGCGTAAGATGAGCAAGCCGTCCTGTTCCGGTACGTTGCTTAAAAGCTTCTTTTGGGTGCATAAGAAACACAAATTTTATACCCGGATCAAACGGCTCTATATATTTACAGTAGCATGCCTTAATAGGTCTGAAACATTGCATGCAGCGGCTGAATTCATGAGTAATAGCACTTTCAGGCATTTTATTAGAGACCATACAGATATTTGAATGAAATTCTGAAATAATGGTTTATATCATCATGCAAAGCTGCTTTCCAGTTACTGTAAGCCAAATCAAGACCTGCCTGATCTGCGGCATATACACCGGAAGGCAGAATATCATTCTGGACGCCATTGTTTCTGATATATTCAAATGTATAACCTACGTTGAATGTCATCCTGCCGAAACGCTGCATAGGCAATGTATATGCAGCATCTAAAGATGCCTGCCATGTGTACATGTAAGTCGGGCACTGCAGGAACATGAAATGGTTCCATGCATACTGATATGCGCCCACACTGTACGGATGGTTCAATACACTGCCGTCTGTTTTGAGTGCTCCAGGCGGAGACGGCAGAGCAAGATACTTTATAGCTTCTTCCGGAGACTTTTCAATAATAAGCTCATTTATATTTGAATGGCGGATCATGTTTGCACCGAATGAGAGCGAAAGGTTCTCTGCCGGATTAGCTTTAATTTTGAATGAAATTCTATCTGAATTAGGCGGAAGGTTTGAACCCATTGATTTTCCGTTGTTTGTATAGTTCTGATAGTTTGCATCTGTAGAACCGACAGAATTGCCGTTATCAGCAAACTGTTCATGCGTATACATATAAGGCGTAATCATTGTGTAGTTCAATGAAACTTCTGTAAACGGAGAATTAAGCGGGCTGTATACAAAACCGGTCATAGCACCAAAACGGAATTTTGTGTTCCATTTAAGCTTTACAAGGTCGCTCATGGCAAGGTCATCAACAAAAACGTCTGTCAGCCAGGCAAAACCAGGGCGCGGCTTAACTTTAAACGCAATGCCCATCTGTACGTTGTCGTTAAATGAGCCGATACCCTGAGCAACCATGTAAGGAACAAAAGGAAGCATATAAATCGGGTCAAATCTCTTACCGTAGACAACATTTTCATAATATGAAACAGTGAGCCATTTGAACGGTGAATAATCAAAAGAGTGCATCATCATGAATTTGTTCGGCGAAAGGTGTCCGCCGACATCATCTGTTGCGCCCAAAATGAACATCGCCTGAGTATAATTCCATTTATTATGACGTATAACAAGAGAGGCATTTCCTGTATGAAAGCCCTGCGGATTCAAAGAAACACTGTCTTCATAAAATGGACCGAATGAATTGCGGCTAATTCCACCCTGGAAATAGAGATTTTCATTACCGATACCGGCAGTTACGTTCATGTCAAGAAAGGCTTTTGCAAATTTCAAGTTAGTCGGGTCATTTACAGAGTCATATTTCTTGTTTTCAAAGGTCGGAAGCGGATTCTTATCAAGACCGGTAGTAACAAGAATATTCATCTTACCGCCGACAGACAAAAAATCTGTAGCCTGAACATCTCCGGCAGCCTGAAGATAAACATCAAGTTCGTTTTCTTTT